>JAKASY010000614.1 GCA_021817625.1 Bacillota bacterium
GCGCCGCTCGTGCATAGCGGCCTGCGCGAGATCGGCATGGGCGCGTGGGAGGGGCGGGCGGCCCGCGACCTCGCGGTGGAGGACCCGACGTTCCTGCCGTGGCGGGACGACCCGGAGCGCCTGTGCCCGCCCGGCGGCGAGCGCGCGTCCGAGGTCGGGGAGCGCGTGCGAGAGGCCCTCGAGGGCCTGGCCGCGCAGGCTCCGCATGGGTCGATCGTCGCCTTCAGCCACCAGGACGCCGTGGCGTCGCTTCTCACGTACGTCGTGGGCGACCCTTGGAGCCGCATGCACCGGTGGAAGGCCGACCTGCCGAACGCGGTCATCGCCAGCCTGACGTACGAGCCGGCGCAGGAGCGCTGGCGCCTGGTGGGCATCGACCCGAGCGCGAGCCGCGCGGGCGAGGCCCAGGGCGCGGCGGCGCAGGCGCCGCCGTAGGGAGGCCGCGGGCATGCGGACCCTGGCGATCGGGCTCGTCCTTGTCATGCAGGCGTGGACGGGCGTGAACGACGGCGGCAACCTCGTCGCCCCGGCCGTCGGCGCGCGCACCGTGCCGGCCCTCGGCGCCCTCGTGCTGCTGGTCGCCACCGTCGCCGCGGGGCCGTTTCTCATCGGCACACGCGTGGCGGCGACGATCACGGGCGCGGTCGTCGCGCTCCCGCAGGCGCACCTCGAGGCGGCGCTCGCGGGCGCGATGGCCGGGGCGGCGGCGAGCGTCATGGCGGCCTACTGGCGCAGGCTGCCGACGAGCGTCTCCGTGGCGGTGGTCGGCGGCCTCGTCGGCAGCGCCCTGGCCGTGGGCGCGAGCGTGCACTGGGCGGGGGTGGCGCGCATCTTGGCCGGCCTCCTCCTGGCGATCGTCGCGGGCCTCGCCCTTGGTGGCGCCGCCTACCGCGGCCTGGTCCGGGTGGCCACGCGCCTCACGCACCAGGGGGGCAATAGGCTCGTGCGGCTGCAGCCCCTGGCGCTCGCCCTCCAGGGCGTGGCCTACGGCGCGAACGACGCCGAGAAGGGTCTCGGCCTCCTGGCCTGGGCGGCCACGGCGCGCGCCGGGGCCGCGGCGCACGTGGACCCGGCCATGGTCCTGGTCGTGACCGCCGCCTGGGTGGTCGGCATCCTGCTCGGCGGTGGGCGCCTGGCCGCGTCCGTCGGCACGCGGGTGTTCCGCGTCAAGCCGCTGCACGCGCTTACCGTCCAGGGCGCGGCGGGCGTGACGGTGGCCGCCGCCTCCCTCCTGGGGCTGCCCGTGTCGAGCACCCAGGCCGTGGACAGCGCGCTCCTCGGCGTAGGGAGCGTCGATCGGCCCCGGCAGGTGCACTGGCGCGTGGCGCGGGACATGGCGATGGCCCTGGGCGCGACCGGCCCGGCGGCGGCGGCCATGGCGTTCGTGGCGACTCGGCTTCTGGTCTGAGGCGCCGCCTGCCGGCGGCGGGAGGAGGTGGCGGCGTGCGGCTCCCCTGGCAGCATTCCGGCGGCGAGGCGGGCGGCCGCAGGCGCTCCCCCTGGTCCGGTGCGGACTTCGTCTCGCTCCTCCTGGCCCAGGTCCGCGAGCTGGAGGGCGGCCTCGAGGAGTGGACACAGTATCTCGCGGACCGGGACCCGGCGCGCCTCGACCGCATCGAGGCGATCGAGGAGGAGGGCGACCGCGCCCGACTGGCCGTGGTGGGGGCGCTCGACCGCCAGTTCATCACCCCCCTCGACCGCGAGGACATCTACACCCTGGCGCGGGCGATCGACGACGTCCTGGACGCGGTCGAGATGGCCATGCTGGAATGCGGCCACGGGGTGCCGGAGTATGGCGCCGTGCCGGCCGTGGTGGGCGTCGGCAGCGCCGCCGCCGTGCACCTCGGGACGGCGGTGCGCGCTCTGCTCACGGCGCCCGAGAGCGTGCGCGACGAGAGCATCGAGCTGCACCGTGCCGCGAAGCGCATCGACCGGGCGGCGCGCGACGCCCTGCACGCCATGGGCGACGGCGACGACCTCGAGCAGCTGCGCCGTCTGGTGCGGGCGCGCGAGGTCAACCACTACCTGCGCGCGATCGGCGAGCGCCTCGACCTTCTTGCCGACGTCCTGGCGGAGATCGTGGTCAAGGGCGCCTGAGGCGGCCCCGGGGAAAGGTGGGCGCGGTGGTGCGAGATCGTCTGCAGAAGATCCTGGCGCGGGCCGGGCTCGGCTCGCGCCGGGCGGCGGAGGCCTGGGTGGCGGAGGGCAGGGTGCGCGTGAACGGGCGGGTGGCGGCGCTCGGCGAGAGCGCCGACCCCGGCGTGGACGACATCCGCCTGGACGGCCGTCGCGTGCCCAGCGCCGCCGCGGCGGTCGTGGTCGCCCTGCACAAGCCGTATGGCTACGTGACCACCCTGCGCGACCCGCACGGCCGCCCCGCCGTGCGCGAACTCCTGCCGGCCTCCCCACGCCTGGTGCCGGTCGGGCGCCTGGACATGGACAGCGAGGGCCTGCTCCTGTGCACCAACGACGGGCGTGTCGTGCAGGCCGTGGCCCACCCGAGCGGCGGCGTGCGCAAGCGCTACCGCGCGTGGGTGGCGGCGAGAGCGGGACAGGGCGCGCTCGCCGCCCTGCGCCACGGAGTTGAGCTGGAAGACGGG
>JAKASY010000009.1 GCA_021817625.1 Bacillota bacterium
CACGTCGGCCCAGCCCCGCCAGGCGTCGGCGCCCAGGCCGCGCGCCAAGGCAAGCGTCGCCGCCCGCACGGCCGCGAACTCGGCCGCCAGGTCCGCGATCGGTCGGGCGTCCGCGCCCGCGGCCGCGCTCCAGGCGTCCTGGTCGAAGCCGGGCAGCGCGGACGGGTCGCGCCTCGCGGCCCACAGGAGGCGAAGGGCCATGACCCGCTCGGTGTCGGCCAGATGGGCCGCCACCGCCTTGATCGACCACTTGCCCGGCGCGTACGCGCCGGCGGCGTGCGCCTCCGCTAGGCCCGCGAGCGCGCGAACCGTCCCTTCACCAGTGCGCGTCAGCGCGTCAAGGACGTCGCCCTCCGCCACGAGCGCCACGTAGCGGGCGAAATGCTCGGAAAGCTCCTCCGGCGCGGGGCGAGAGACGGCCACCATTGCCATCCTCCTCGGCTTACGAGCGCCGTAAAGCCAGCGCCGCGTCGAACACCTTCGCGGTGCGCTCCGCCATGACCTGGGCCGAGTAGGCCTCGACGTAGCGGGCGCGCCCCGCCTCGCCGAGCTGCCGTCGGCGCTCGGGCGCGGCGACGAGCGACTTGAGGGCGGCCGCGAGCGCCGGCACGTCGTCCACGGGCACAAGCACGCCCAGGCGGCCGCCGTCCAAGAGAGCCGGCAGGTTCCCCGCCGCCGTGGCCACCACCGCGACTCCGGCGGACATGGCCTCCAGGGCGGCCAGGCCGAACCCCTCTGCCCGGCTGGGAAGCACGAACACGTCGAGGGCGCCGACGATCGCGCGCGCGTCCGGGCGGAAGCCGAGAAAGCGCACGCGCTCCTCGACAGCGCGATCGCGCGCGCGCTTGAGGAGCGACGGCCCCTCGGGACCGTCGCCCATGAACAGGTGGACGAACGGCCCCACCTCGCGGTCCGCGGCGAGGAGCGCGAGCGCGTCGACCAGGTGGTCGAGGCCCTTCACCGGGTGGAGGCGGGCGACCGTGCCCAGGACGCAGGCGCCCCCGGGTACCGCGAACGCCTGGGCCAGCATCGCCCGCGTCCAGGGCGGCGGCGGCGGCTCCGCGCCACTCTCGACGACGTGCACGCGTGCGCCGTCGAGGCCGCGCGCCAGAAGGTCCTGGCGCACCGCCTCCGACACGGCGATCACCGCGGCCGCGCCCGTCAGGCCGGGACCGGACAGGAGGGATGCGACGCCCATCCGGCCGCGGCTCAGGTAGTCCTGCTGCAGGCGGCTGTGCACCGTCACCACCTGCGCGGCCCCCGCCGCGCGCGCCGCTGCGCGTCCCACCAGGTTCATGCGCACGCCATGGCTGTGGACCACGGCCGCGCGCCGCGACCGCGCCAGGGACGGCAGGGCGAGCGGCGACGATGCCTCCACGACCTCCACGCCGACGGCGCGCAGCGCGTCCAGCCCCGGGTCGCCGCGTGGCGCCGCGTAGACCGGCTCGTAGCCGTAGGCCGGCAGGGCGGGGAGGAGCGTGCGCAGATAGGCGGCCGTGCCGCCCCGCCAGCCGCCCTGGTAGAGCTCGAGCACCGCGCGCACGCAGGCGCCCCCCTCCCGCCGCGCCGACGCCGCCCGGGTGCGCCTCGCGCTATCCGCTAGCGCTGGGCGACCGGCACGTACGTCAGGCGCTCGGGGCCCACGTACTCGGCGCGCGGCCGGATGATGCGGTTGTTCGCGTACTGCTCGAGGACGTGCGCCGTCCAGCCGGCGATCCGGCTCACGGCGAAGATCGGCGTGAACAGGTCGATCGGGATGCCCATCATGTAGTACGTCGAGGCCGAGAAGAAGTCGACGTTCGGGTAGAGCTTCTTCTGCGCGAGGACGACGCGCTCCACGACGCGCGACATGTCGTACCAGCGCGTGTCGCCGGCGCTCGCGCCTACGTCGTGGGACATCTGGCGCAGGTGCGTGGCGCGCGGGTCCTCCGTCTTGTACACGCGGTGGCCGAAGCCCATGATCTTGCGCTTGTCGGCCAGGGCCTGGGTGATGAACGCCTCGGCGCGGTCGACGGAGCCGATCTCCTGCAGCATGCGCATGACCTGCTCGTTCGCCCCGCCGTGCAGCGGGCCGCGCAGGGTGCCGATGGCGGAGACGATGGCGCTGTACATGTCGGCTAGCGTGGCTGCGGTCACGCGCGCAGAGAACGTCGAGGCGTTGAGCTCGTGGTCGGCGTGCATCACGAGGGCGGCGCGGAACACGCGCGCCTCGAGCTCGCTCGGCCTGCGGTTCCAGAGCATGTGCAGGAAGTTCTCCGCGTGGTCCAGGCTGTTGTCCGGCTCTGCGGGCCGCTCGCCCGCGCGCACGCGCCCGATCGCCGCCACGATCGTCGCCATCTGCGCCGTCATGCGCGTCGCCTGGCGCAGGTGCGCCTCGGGCGACATGTCCTCGCCGTCGGGGTCGTACATGCCGAGCACGGACACGGCCGTGCGCAGCACCTCCATCGGGTGCACGCCCTTGGGCGCGCCCTCGACGATGGCCATCACCTGGGGCGGGACCGGACGGCTCTCCTTCAGCTGCCGGTCGAAGGCATGAAGCTCGGCCCGGTCGGGCAGGCGCCCGTGCCAGAGCAGATACACGACCTCCTCGAACGAGGCGTCGTGATTCACCAGGTCGTGGATGTCGTAGCCGCGATACACGAGGCGTCCCTCGCGCCCGTCGATGAAACAGATCTCCGACTCCCCGGCCACCACGTCCTCGAGGCCGGCTTTGTACCCCGCCGTCGCCATCGGAACTCCTCCTCGACGCGTCCGTCTCAGCCCGTGAAGCGAACCAAACAGCCAAATCTCTGGGCGGCGTGCCGCCAACGGTCAGTATACGCCTTCACCGGCCGCCGGGGCGAAGGAGGCGCCGCCTCGCGAGCCGAATCGCCTGCTCAAGCGAGGAGGCCCGAGAGCGTGGTCGACTACGAGAGCTACGTGCGGCCCGAGCCCGAGCGCCTGACCGTGACGGCCACGGCCGAGGCAATCGCCCGCTTCTGCTGGGCGGCAGGGGACACCCACCCCGAGCACTTCGCGCCGGCCGGGGCTACGGCGCCGCCCACATTCGCCTTCGCCCTGGCCATGGCCGGCAGCGCCTTTCCCTTTCCCACCGAGGGCCTGATCCACGCCGAGCAGGCCTTCACGTTCGACAAGCCGCTCCGGGCCGGCCAGCGCCTGACCGTGGAGCGCGCCCTGACGCGCGCCCGCCGTCGGGGCGACGGCGATGCGGCGATGTGGCTGCTCACCTGGGAGGCCGAGGCCCTGGGCGCGGACGGCGGGCGCGTGTTCTCCCTCACCTCGCGCCTCATCGCCCGCCAGGGAGTCGCGGCGGCCGCCCCGGCGCCGGCCGCGCGCCAGGGCGGACCCGACCCCGCCGGACTGCCCCTGCGGGGCCCTGCCGCGGTGCTCGACCGAGCGCGCATCGCCGCCTACGCGGAAGCCTCCGGCGACCATAACCCCATTCACCTCGACGAAGAGACCGCGCGGCGCTACGGCCTTTCCGGCATCATCGCCCACGGCATGCTGTCTATGGCGCTCGTCGCCAGCCTGGCCGAGGACTGGGCGCGCTCCGACGACCGCCCGCTTGCCGCCCTCACGGCGCGCTTCGTGGCGCCGGTCCTGGCGGGCGAGCGCGTGCTCGCGGCGGGCGAGCCGCAGGGCGACCTCGAGGCGACGCTCGGCCTGTGGTCGGAGGGCGGCGAGGAGAAGGTGCGGGCAACCGCTCGGCGCGATCCCGCCGCCGCCGCCTGACCCCGCCGGTCGCACGGCCGGCCCAGGCGCGAGTGGTCGAGGGCCCCAGCCGCTCCCCTTGCGGGCCGCTCGCCCGGGCGCGCCTCGGTCGGCAGCCACGGGCGCGGCCATCGAGGCTGGCCCAGGACCGATGTTCGACCCGCCAGCGGCGAAATGCAGCGGCCACTGGTGGCCCAGAGCCGGGGCGGCCGGCCCCAGGGGCATCGGCCGTAGGACGCCCCGTGCCTGGGACGATCGGCCGTGTCTGCCTGGGTGGCGGCCGGGCGCAGCGTCCCGCCCGCGACGTCGCGCCGCGCGGCCGAACAGCGCTAGGCGCGCCCCCGCGCCGGGCTCAGGGCGCCCGGCGGCAGCACCTTGTCCGGGTTGAGGATGCCGGCCGGGTCGCACAGCGCCTTGAGGGCGGCCATGAACGCCAATTCGTCGGGCGTGCGCATGCTCGCCAGATGGTCGCGCTTGAGCCGGCCGATGCCATGCTCGGCGCTGATGGTGCCATCGCGCGCGAGCGCGCAGCCGTAGACGATCTCGTCCAGGGCCGCCTCATCGCGTCCGCACGCCTCGGGCCCGAGCACCATGTTGAGGTGCACGTTGCCCTCCGCGACGTGCCCGTAGAACACCGGTGTCGCCGGCAGGGCGCGGCCGGCCACGGCGTCCTTCACCGCCGCCATCAGGTCGGGGAGGGACGCGGGCGGCACGGCCACGTCGTAGCGCCGCACCCGGCCGAGCCGGCCGATCGCCTCCGGCAGCGCCTCGCGCACGCGCCACAGGGCGCGGCGCTCGCGCTCGTCCTGGGCGAGCACGGCGTCGGCGCACAGGCCCAGGGCGGTCGCCTCCTCGGCGAGCGCGAGAAGGGCCGCGTCGGCCAAGTCGCCGTCCGCCGCCTCCGTCGCCACGAGCAGGTGTAGGGGCGCCGCCGCGACCGGCAGGCGCACCTCCGGCGCGGCGCGCGAAAGCGCGTCCGCGGCGCTTTGGTCGATGAACTCCACCGCGGCCAGGAGGCCCAGGCAGCGCTCGCGCACGCGCTCGACCAGCGGCATGAGCCGGTCCAGGGCGGCGAGGCTCAGCCACAGGGCACGCGCCTGCGGCGCGAGCCGCACGACGCCGAGGGCGGCGGCCGTGATCACCCCGAGCGTGCCCTCGCTGCCGCAGAACAGCTGCGGCCAGGCGTATCCCGTGTTGTTCTTCTCGAGGGTCGTGAGGTTCGAGAGCACGCGCCCGTCGCCGAGTACGACCTCCAGTCCGCGCACGTGGGCGCTCAGGGCGCCGTCGCGCACGTGGCGCATGCCGCCTGCCGCCGTGGCGAGAAGGCCGCCGATCTGCGCGGTGCCGCGCGACGCCACGTCCACGGGCAGGCGGCGCCCGTGCTCGGCGAGCGCCTGGTCGGCCGCCTCGAGCGTGGCGCCGGCCTCCACGACGACGGCGCCGTTTGCCAGGTCCACCCGACGCACCGCGCGCATCCGCTCCAGGCTCAGCACCAGGTCGCCGTCGCGCGGCACCGCCCCTCCCACGAGGCCCGTGCGACCTCCCTGAGGCACGACAGCCACACCCTCGCGCGCGCACAGGGCCAGCACGCGCGACACCGCTGCCGTGTCCGCCGGGCGCACGACCGCCGTGGGCATGCCGGCGAACGCCCCCGTCCAGTCGCGGCCGTAGGTGGCCAGCGCCGAGGCGTCGGTGATCAGGCCGCCGGGGTCGACCAGGCCCTCGAGCGCGCGAAGCAGGGGCGAACGCATAGCCGCACCTCCACCGGTCCATTCGCCGCCAGCCTGCCGCCTTCCCCCGGCAGGCGCCGGCCGGGCGCCCGCGCCGCGCGGCAGGCGCCCGGTGGGTCGATCCGCGCCGAATCGCGCGTTTGTGCGCTCCCGCGGCCTTTGCTAAGGTAGGACACGCGAACAGCGTCACAAGCGGCGCCGGCGCTTGGCCCCCTTGTCAAGCGGAGATGCCGCGGACAGAGCCAGGACGGACGACCGCAGGGCCGCCCGGGAGGGAGGTGCCACCATGCCCCTCATGCCCGGCATGTCCATGGTGAGCTATCCCTCCGCCCTGGCCGTCGCCCTGTTCTACCGCGCCTGCCTGGTGGCGGCCGTCGTCATCGCGCTCGGGGCCTTCGCGGCGCGCGGCTGGCTCGCCCGCATGGCGCGGGCGGAGGACGACGCCTCACCTGCGGTCGCCCCCTACCGCAACACGCTGGCGCTCTGGCTGGGGGCGCTCTGGACGCTCGACGCCATCCTCCAGGCCCAGCCGGAGATGGCGACCCGCTTCATCGGCGGCTTTCTCGCACCTCTCCTCGCCGGCCAGCCGGCGCCGGTGGCGGACCTCATCCGCGTCGGCATGCGCCTGTGGGGCACAAGCCCGATCTGGTTCAACGTGTTCGCCGCCTTCCTCCAGCTCCTGATCGGCCTCGCCATCCTCCTCAGCCGGGACGGCGCGCCGCTTCGGCGCCTGGCGCTCGCGGCGTCGATCGCCTGGGGCGTCGCCGTGTGGTGTATGGGCGAGGCGTTTGGCAGCGTGTTCAGCGCCGGCGGCCCCCTCGTCGGCTCGCCCGGCTCCGTGTTCCTCTACATGGCGGCCGCGGCCCTGCTCCTCCTGCCCCGCTCGCACTGGGAGGCGGGCGGGCGGCTGTGGCGCTGGCTGCCGGTCGGCTTCGCGGCCTTCTTCGCCCTGACCACCCTGCTTGAGGCGCTGCCCGCGGCGGGCTGGTGGACGGCGTCGGGCCTCGCCACCTACGTGGGCGGCATGGCCCGGATGCCGCAGCCCGCCCTCGTCGCGGCGCCGCTCGCCGCGTGGGCCGCCTCCCTGGCCCGCCACCCGGACGCGTGGAACGCGGCCATCGTCGCCGCCGGCCTCACCCTCCTCCTCGCCTGGCTCGTGCGGCCCAGAAGCGCCCTCACCCTCTGGGCGACCGTCGCCTGGACGCTCCTCGTCTGGTACTTCGGGCAGGACTTCGGCGTCCTCGGCGGCATGGGCACCGACCCGAACACGGGCGCGATCCTGCTCGTGTTCGCCGTGCTCTGGGGCGAGCGCATCGGCGTCTTCGGCCACGTCGCGGAGCGCGCGCCGCTCCGGGGCCTTCTCGCGAATGCGCGGGAGCGCTAGGATGCGGATCATGCTCACCGGCACTAGGGGCCGCGTCGTGCGCGCCGTGGCGACCGCGGCGGCGATCGTCGCGGTCGGCCTTGGCCTGGCGACGCTCCTTCACGTCGGGCCAGTTGGCGCGACGACCAGCTTCTCGCTGCCGCGCGCGGCCGTGGCCGCCGAGGCTCAGGACGGCATGACGCCGATCTCGGGCATGACGGCCCCGCCCATCACCCTCGTCGATCAGCACGGCCGGCCCTTCTCGCTGCGGAGCCTGCGCGACCGGGCGGTCGTCCTTACCTTCCTCGACCCGGTGTGCTGGGTCGAGTGCCCGCTCCAGGCCCAGGAGATGAGGCTCAGCCTGCGCTACCTGCCGGCCTCGGCACGCTCCCGCGTCGCCCTCGTGGCGGTGGCCGCGAACAGCGTGGTGCACTCGCTCGCGGCGGTGCGCGCCTTCAACCGCACCGAGGGCCTCACCGGCCTTCCCAACTGGTACTTCGTGACCTCGCCCTCGCTCGCCACGCTGTCGAGGGTCTGGCGCTCGTACTACGTGTCGGTGTCGGCGCCGCGCGACGGCATGGTCGACCACACCCTCGCGTTCTACCTGATCGCGCCGGGCGGCCAGGTGCGCTACCTGAGCCAGCCGTCCGACACGACCGCGGCCTTCGTGGGCACGGCGGAGCTCCTGGCCGCGTACACAGGCAGGATCCTCGGGGTCGTGCCGGCCTTCCCGTCCGCGGGCCCCTCCGCCTCGCGCGTGCTGCCGAGCTTCTCGACGCCCACGGCGCTCCAGTCGAAGGCCTCGCTCGGCGTCACCATGCGCTCGGCCACGCACGGCTGGCGGGTGGTGTGGCGACAGGGCTACGAGGTGCTCGAGCGTACCACGGACGCCGGGCACACGTGGCGCGACGTGAGCCCGGCCGGCGTGACCAAGCACGGCGGCCTCTACGCGGCGTACGGCGCGGGTGGGCAGGCGTGGGTCGTCGTCCTGCCCTGGGGCTACAGCCACACGCCGGTCACGTTCTACACGGACGACTGGGGGACGACCTGGCGCTACACGGGCGTGTGGCCGGACGGCACGCTGGACGGCCGCGTCGCGCGCCCGCTCGCGGCATCGGGCGCAAGCGCGTTTTGGCTCACGACGGCTGGCCTGTTCGAGGCCCGACGCGGCGGCGCCTGGCGCAGGGTGGCGGCCCTGCCCGGCGGCATCCCCGCCGGGGCCAGCCTGCGGGCGCTCGGCGCGGGGAGCGCGGAGCTCACGGGCGCGGCGGCGGGCCTCGTGTGGCACGCGCGCGCGGGCTGGCGGGCGCTGGGCCCGTGAGCCGCCCTACCGGCCAGATGAAGCGGGAGGCGATGGCTTGAGCGCGATACCTGTCCACCTCGCCCTCGGCGCCTCGACGCAGGGCCTACCGAGCCTGCCGGCCGCCGTCTGGATCACGCCGGGCGTCCTGATCGGCGTCGTGCTCTTCGGCCTCGCCTACGTGGTGGCGATGTGGGCGCCGGTCATCCGTGACCTGCCCGGCGTCCAGCCGCCGACGACGGGCCAGGTCCTGTACTTCGTCGGCGCCCTCTTCTCCCTCTACGTCTCCCTGGGGAGCCCCGTAGGCGTGCTCGCCATGGGCTACCTGTTCACGGCCCACATGTTCCAGCACATGATCGCCGCGCTCGCCGTGCCGCCGCTCCTGATCAAGGGGCTGCCGCCGTGGGTCTGGCGCCTCCTTCTCCGGCCGCGCCCGGTCCGCCGCGTGTTCGCCTATCTGGTGCGACCCGTTCAGGCCATCCTGCTGTTCAACACGGTCTTCGCCGTGATGATCCTGCCGTCGATCATCCTGGCCATGGTGCAGTCGATGACCACCATGGTCCTCTGGCACCTGGGCCTGGTGGTGGCCGGCATCTTCATGTGGTGGCCGCTCCTGAGCCCGCTCGCCGAAATCCCGCGCCTGCACCCGGGCCTGCAGACGCTCTACCTGTTCGCCGACGGCCTTCCCATGCTTCTCCCGTTCGTCCTGGTGACGCTCGACAACCACCCGCTCTACGCGCTCGCCTACGCAGGCGCGCCGCGCATCCTCGGCCTCAGCCTGGTGGCCGACCAGAACCTGGGCGGCGCCCTCTGCCTCGTGCTGGTCCACACCGTGTACGGCTCCATGCTGTTCGCCCGATTCAGGGACTGGGCGCGCATGGAGCCGTCGATCGACCCGGACGTGGCCGACAGCGCGGCCAGCAAGCGGAGCCGCTTCGTCGTCGTGCGCCCCTGACCTGCGGCGGGTCAGGCTGGCTGCTCGGAGCCCGCGCCGCGGCCAGCCTCCGCGCGTGAGCGCGCGCGCAGCCAGGCCAGGAAGAGCGGGAGCAGCAGCACCGCCCACGCGGGCCCGCTGTTCGGGTCGGTCGTCACGAGGCCCGGCATGGCGCCGAAGTTCTCCCCGATCCACCACACGAACAGCACCCAAAGGCCAGCCAGGGCGTAGAGCGCGGGGCCGTCGCGGCGCAGGAGCAGCCCCAGGCCGACGGTGAGCATCACCGCGACGAAAAGCGCGTTCCACGCGGCGTTGTGCGCGGCGGTCGAGGCGACGACCCAGGCGATCGGCCGCACCCACGGCCCCTGGCGTGTCAGCACCTGGACGCTGTAGAAGCTCTGGGACAGCCCTCCCGCCCAGTGGGCCGGCGCGCTTTGGATGAGGGCGCCGAGCACCCACAGCCCGCCGGTCACGCGCCTCAGACGGCTGAGGGTGCGCTCGCCCAGCACGCGGCCCGCCGGGAGGGCGATCCAGGCGCCGAGCAGGTAGAGGAGCACGGCGCCCGGTCCGCCGTTGACGAACGTGATCCCGCCGTTCCAGAAGCCGGCCAGGCCGCCCAGCCACTCGCCTATCGCCCAGATGGCCACGGCGGCGGGCATGGAGGCGTACAGGCCGAGGCGCCCCAGCCGCCGCTGCGGGCCCAGGAGGACGAGGGCGCCGATCCCGGCCTGCACGATCCCGAGGGTGAGCGAGAACGCCTCGGTCAGGCCGTGCCGATAGATGAAGTTGATGAGGGCGTCGACGGCGCTGATCAGCCAAACCGGCTGCCCCCAGCCGCCCATCCCGAGGATCATCAGGGTGTCGTAGCCCCGAAAGGGCATGAACTGCAGGGCACCGTCGACCAGCCACAGGACGCCGAAGCCGACGCACAGGATGCGCCTCGTGCGCGCGTCCTCCCCCGCCGTTCGCGCCTCCCTCCGCCGAGCGCCTCGCGCCGCTCCTCTCTCGGTCATCGTAGCAGACGCGCGGCCCCGCACGCGCGCGGCGGGCCTCCCGAAAGGGCGGCCCGCCGCGACGCTATCGGCGCTCAGGCGCTCTTCGACCCGGGCGTCGAAACGGTGCCCGAGCCGCCTCCCGTCTCGCCGGTGTCAAGCGCCGACCAGAGTCCGAGGCCGACGCCGAGGACCAGCCCCACCCCGGCCGTGAGCCACGTCTCCACAGCGTTGCCCGTGAAGCCCAGCACCCACGGCGAAACCGCGAGCGCGGCGCCGAAGAGGGCGACCATCCAGCCCCGCCACAGGTCCTCGGCCGGCCGGTCGAGGGCCGTCCAGATTGCTGCCAGGAACATCAGGGCACCAAGGACGACGAAGGCCGCTTCGACGTTCCCCGTGGCGTTGAAGACGAACGTCTGGATGATGATCCAGGCACCGGCTGCGGCCGAGAGCCACGAACGCCACGTCATGTTGCTGCCCACGCTGCCGCCTCCTTTGTGCGATAGCGCCGGCGACCAAGCGGCCGCCGACGCTGGGCGCCTGGGCTCGAAAGCCCGCCGCCAGACCCATCGTAAGACCGTGGCGGCCGGCAACAAGGGCCGTTCAGACCGCGCGGGCACGCACACGGACGAGGCCGTACGGACCGACCTGCGTCACGCCGCCAGGCCCGAGCCCCCGAGCCCCCGGGTCGATCGGCGCGCCCTCCCCGGTCAGGGCGCGCCCGCGTCGGCCGCCGACGGGAAGGGCCGCACGGCCACGCCCGCGGCCTCCAGCGCCGCGCGCACCGTCTCGGCCAGGACCTCGGCCCCGGGCGTGTCGCCGTGGATGCAGATGGTGTCGGCCCCGACCGCGACGTCGGCGCCCTCGGCGCTCGACACCATGCCCTCGCGCACGAGGCGCACGGCGCGCGCGGCCACGGCCGCCGGGTCGTCGATCACGCTGCCCGCCTCGGCGCGCGGCACGAGCGTGCCATCGGCGCGGTAGGCGCGGTCGGCAAACGCCTCGCGCGCCACGGCCAGGCCCGCGACCGCCGCCGACGCCGCCATCGCGCTCCCGGGCGCGGCCACGAGGACGAGCGGCGCGCCGAACCGCCGCACGCCCTCGACCAGGGCCTGCGCCACCGCCGGGTCCCGCTCCCCCTGGTTGTAGAGCGCGCCGTGCGCCTTCACGTGCCGAAGCGATACGCCGGCCTCGCGGCAGAACGCGCTCAGCGCGCCGATCTGGTACAGGACGTCCGTGGCGATCTCCTCGAACGTCATGCGCATTGCCCGCCGGCCGAAGCCCTCGCGGTCGGGATAGCCCACGTGCGCGCCGACGCCGACGCCGGCCGCCTTGGCAAGGGCCACGGTCTCCCGCATGATGCGCGGGTCGCCGGCGTGAAAGGCGCACGCAACGTTGGCCGACGTCACGTAGCGCAGGAGGGCCTCGGTGGGCGCGCCGAGGCGGTACGGCCCGAACGACTCCCCCATATCGCTGTTGAGGTCGACCTGCATCACGGCACGCCTCCCCCCTCCTCGGCCACGGCCTCACCGGTCCCGGGCCGCTCCGACTCTGAAAGCCAGGCGTGGAGGCGCTCGTGCAGGAAGCCGAACGCCTCCTCGAGGCACGCCACCGTCAGGTCGGCCTGGCCACCCTCGGCCCTGGGCCACCGCACGTGCACCGTGGTCATGCCCATGGCCCGGGCCGGCAGGACGTCGTTCGCCAGGTTGTCGCCGACGCTGACCGCGCGCTCGGGGCCGATGCCGACGAGATGGTCGCGCACCGCGGCGGCGAAGCCGCTCGGCTTGCGCGCCTCCCCCTTGAGGTGGCCGCACAGGCGCCCGAGGCCGAGGTACAAGAGAAGCCGCACCGCGCTCTCCGCCTCGGAGTTCGTGAGCACGGCAACGCGCACGCGCGGGTCCAGGCCGAGCACGAACTCCTCGAGGCCGGGCGTGCGCTCGATCGGGATCTCGCCTCGGATGATCGCGTCGCGCACCGCGACGAACGCATCGTCGCGCGTCGGCCAGTCCAGCCCCGCCTCGCCGCCGAACGCGCTCAGGGCCGCCCACGCGTCGCGAAACGGCATGAACGGCCGCGGATCGCGGAGGAAGGCCTCGGCCTTGGCCGCGAGGGCCTCGCCGCGCCGACCGCCCGCGCGCGCCGCCATCGCCTGGGCGTAGGCGCGAAGGGGCGCGTCGCCGCGGTACATGGTGCCGTCCAGATCGAGGAACAGGGCCGCGCCAACCGGCCGCATCCGACCACCCCTTGGCTGACCGGTTCGCCATCACCGGCCCGTCCACCCGCCTCACGTCAGCGCGGCCGTCGCCCGGCGATCACGATGCGCTGCTTCACGAGCGACCAGCCGCCGCCAGCCTCGTCGCGCAGGCCGAGAGCGCCCGCCGCATCAGGCGGCGCGGCGGCGACAGCGGCGTCGACGCGCGCCTGGGCGTCCGGGTCGTCCACCGGGTAGAGCCAGCGCGCGCGGTCCTGGCGCTCGAGCCAGAGCTCGAGCTTCACCGCCTCGAAGCCCGCGGCCAGGAGCGCGTCATGCCACGCCTCCGGCGTGAGCGCCAGCCGGTGGGAGGCGTCGCGCAGCCGCTCGAGCGCGTTCTGGAGATCGCTTGCCCCGCCCGGCGGCGCCATGTCCGCCACGCACAGAAGGCCGCCGGGGACGAGCACGCGCCGCGCCTCCCGCAGGAACGCGGCCACGTCCTCGAAGTGGTGGGCCGCCCTGCGGCAGCTCACGCGC
>JAKASY010000615.1 GCA_021817625.1 Bacillota bacterium
CGAGTACGTCATGGGTGACGCCTTCCGCCGGCTTGTCGAAGAGGTCGGCGTGCCGGTGAAGGGCGCGAGGGGGGGCGACGGCCGATGACGGACCCGCGCGGCGCGATCGAGCGCATCGCCTGGGACGCGACCGGAGCGTTCGGCATGGTCGCCCGCCGGGTGGCGGACGGGCGGGAGATCGTTGCGGGCGAGCCCGAACGCCTCTTCCAGCTCGCGAGCGTGTTCAAGGTGCCGATCCTTGCCACGCTCGAGGCGCGCGTGCTCGTCGGCGAGCTCTCCTGGCAGGACCGCCACACCCTCACGAACGAGGTGAAGTCGCCGGGCTCCGGCCTGCTCGTCGACCTGGACCCCGGGCTCACGCTCAGCCTCGAGGACCTCGCCACGCTGATGATGACGCTGAGCGACAACACGGCCACGGACATGTGCTTCGCCATCGCCGAGCAGCCGCGGATCATGGCCCAGCTCGAGAGCTGGGGGATCGGGCCCATGTCCATCCTGATGGACTGCAAGACGCTCCTCGCGGACGTGGTCGGCGTGTCGGTGGACGAGATCGTGCGCGCCGACCCGGTGGGCAAGCAGGCGCTCATGGAGAACGGCACGTCGGAGAAGAGCGCCGCCTTCACCGAGGACCTGGCGCGCACCAACCTGGCCTCGCCCCGGGCCGTGGTCGACCTCCTGGCCGGGATCGCCAGCGCGCGTCTCCTGCCGGACGCCTCGGCCCGGCACATGCTGTCGATCATGGGCCTGGAGTGGTACCGCCACCGCATCCCGGCGCGCCTTCCGGCCGGCACGCGCTGGGCGACGAAGAGCGGCAGCCTGAGCATGGGCATCGTCAACGATACCGGCGTCATCCAGGGCGATCGCGGGCCCATCGCCTTCGCCATGCTGGCCAGGAACCTCTCCGACAACGAGCGCTGGGAGCGCGTGATCGCCCGAGTCGCCCGGGTCGCGTTCGAAGCCCTGTCGGCCTAGGGTGAAGGGGGGCCGGCGTTGGACGCGTCGGCCCTTGCGTCGGCACGCAGAACGATATATCATGAGCCATCGCCGACAGGTAGAGGAGGGCTCGATATGCGCCAATCGGCGTGCGCGGGCGGTCGGGAGCACGGTCGGTGGGGCGGTCGCGGCGGTCCCGGGTGGCCGGGAAAACCGGGCTGGGGTGGTCCGCAGGCGGGTTGGGGGCCCGGCCACCACCGCCATGGGCACCGCTTCGGGCGCGGCTCCGTGCGCGCGCTGATGCTCACGCTCCTGGCGGAGGCGCCGCGACACGGCTACGAGATCATGCAGGAGATCGGGGAGCGCACGGGTGGTCTCTGGCAGCCCAGCCCGGGCTCGGTGTACCCCACACTGCAGCAGCTCGAGGACGAGGGCCTGGTGCGGGCCGAGGCGGCCGATGGCCGCCGCGTCTACCAGGTGACCGACAACGGTCGGGAGGAGGTCGAGCGCCTGCGGGCAGAGCGCGGCGACATCTGGCAGGCCATGGCGCCCGACGCGCGCGGAGCCCGGCACGTGCAACTCTGGACGGCGATGCGTCAGGTCGGCGGCGCTGTCGTGCAGGTGGCGCGCGAGGGCAGCGAGGCACAGCTCGAAGAGGCCAGCCGCGTGCTCGCGGAGGCCCGCCGCCAGCTCTACCGCGTGCTGGGCGAAGGGGACGGCGCAGGCGACGGCGAGTAGCTCGCCTGCCTCGACGTCTTTCGCGCCCGCGCGCCGGGTGGTATGATGCTCGCTAGGCTAGCAACTAGCGAGGCGAGCGAGGAGCACATGGTGGACGACGCGATCCTTGCGCGGCTGGACGGCGCCCTCGAGGAGGTGCGGCGCCGTCTGCGCGTACGCCTGCGGCGCGAGCTGCACGCGAGTGGCGGCGAGTTCGTCGGCGGCGGCTACCACATCCTGGCCCAGCTGGCGCGGACAGGCGCGCGTGCGCCGTCCGAGCTGGCGGACAGCCTGGAGGTGCGCACGAGCACGATGACCGCGCACCTCGACCGCCTCGAGGAGGCAGGCTACGTTCAGCGCTTGCCGCGCCAGGCCGGCGCGGGCGCCGCGCGCCTCGAGGTGCGCCTGACGCCGGCGGGCGAGGCCGCCTACGGACGCTACCTCGAAACGCGTCGGCGGGTCCTCGAGGGCGTCCTCGGCACACTCCAGGCGTCCGAGCTCGCGACGCTCGCCGAGCTGCTCGACCGCGCGGTGCGCACGCAGGCACAGCCGGGAAGAGAGGAGGAATAGGCCACGGGCATGAGATTTGGTGGCGGCCCCGCGATGGGCGCGCTGCACGAGCAGTACCGCTCGCTGCGCATGATGGAGAGCGGTGGGCGGCCCAACTTCAAGACGCTTGTGCGCCTGTGGCCCGCCCTGCGCGACCAGCGCCGCTCCCTGCTCGGGGCGGTGGCGCTCACCGTCTTCGGGGTCTTGATCGGCCTCGTGCCGCCACTGCTCATTCGCCAGGCGATCAACGTTGCGCTTCCCATGCACGATGTCGGGCTGCTCCTCCTCCTCGGAGACGAAGGCGTTGACGCCCACCACCAGCCGCTCGCCGGAGTCCAGCTGCTGCTGGTAGCGGAAGGCGGCGTCGGCGATCTCGCGCTGGAAGAAGCCCTGCTCG
>JAKASY010000616.1 GCA_021817625.1 Bacillota bacterium
CATCATGCCCACGATCTCCCGCCTGCGCGCGCAGGGCGTCTTTCGCCCCCTGCGCAGCACCGATCCGCCGATCACCGTGCCGGCATGGATGTCGATGCTCTCGGGCCGGGACCCCGGCGAGCTCGGCATCTACGGCTTCCGCAACCGCAGCGCCTACGACTACCGCTCGCTCGCCACAGCCAACGCGACCGCCGTGCACGAGCCCAGGGTGTGGGACGTTCTCTCGGCCCACGGCAAGCGGAGCGCCGTGATCGGCGTGCCGGGCACCTACCCGCCGACCGCCATCGACGGCGTCATGGTCGCCGACTTCCTCACCCCGCCCGATGCCGCCTACACCTCGCCGCCGGGCTTCGCGGCCACGGTCGAGCGCATCCTGGGCGTGCCCTACACCTTCGACGTGGAGGCCTTCCGCAGCCACGACCTCGGGCGCATCCGCGACGAGGCGTTCCTCATGACCCAGCGACGCTTCGACCTCACGCGCCACATCCTGGCGAGCGAGCCGTGGGACTTTCTCATGGTCCACGAGATCGGCCTTGACCGCATCCACCACGCGTTCTGGAACCATTTCGACCCGGACCACCCGCTCTTCGTGCCCGACTCGCCCTATCGGCAGGTCGTACGCAACTACCACCGCTTCCTCGACAGCCAGATCGCCCGCCTGCTCGAGGAGGCGCCCTCGGACGCGGTCGTCTTCGTCCTGAGCGACCACGGCTCGCGGCCGATGGCCGGCGGCGTCTACCTGAACGACTGGCTTCGGCGCGAGGGGCTGCTCCACCTCAAGGCAGAGCCCCAACCAGACACCCGCTTCACGCCCGACCTCGTCGACTGGTCGCGCACCCAGGCCTGGGCCGAAGGCGGGTACTACGGCCGCATATTCTTCAACGTCGCCGGTCGCGAGCCCGAGGGCCAGGTGGCGCCGGACGCGGTGGATGCCCTTGTGGCGCGCATCCGTTCCGGCCTCGAGGCCCTGCGCTGCGGCGCAGAGGTGGTGCGGCCGGCCGATGCCTACCGCCGCGTCGAGGCCATCGCGCCCGACCTCATGGTCTACCTGGGGGGCCTCGGCTGGCGCGCCCTGGCCAGCGTCGGGCACGAGGACCTCTACACGCTGGCCAACGACACCGGTCCCGACGGCGCCAACCACGACCCGATCGGCGTCTTCCTCGCCTGGGCGGCGAACGCTTCGCTCCGGGCGAACGTCGAGGGCGAGGCGTCCATCCTCGACGTGGCCGCGACCCTGCTCCGTCCCTTCGGCCTGGACCACGAGGTGCCCGGCCAAGCCATTGTGGAGGTGACCCGTGTTGCCTGATCGCGCATTCACCCTGTGGTGCACCGGCCTTTCGGCCGCCGGCAAGAGCACGCTTTGCGAGGCCGTGGCCGGCGAGCTGGGCAAGCGCGGCATGCGCGTGGCCTGGCTCGACGGCGACGAGGTTCGGCGCGAGCTGTCGCACGGCCTCGGCTTCAGCCGCGAGGATAGGGTGGAGAACGCCCGCCGCGTCGCCTACGTGGCGGCGACCCTGAACCGCTATGGCGTGAGCGTCTTGGTCTCGCTCATCTCGCCGTACAAGGAGATGCGCGCGATTGCGCGCGAGACGGTGGGCGACTTCGTCGAGACGTACGTGAAGTGCTCCATCGAGGCGTGCGCCGAGCGCGACCCCAAGGCGCTCTACGCCAAGGCGCGGCGCGGCGAGGTCAAGGCCTTCACCGGCATCTCGGACCCCTACGAGGAGCCCGAGCACCCCGAGCTCACGGTCGACACCGAGGGGCTCGACCGTAGGGCGGCGGTCGCCCACGTCCTCGCCTACCTCGAGCAGACGGCGCGCGTGCCCGCGGCCGGCGTGCGCACCGTGCGCCTGGAGATCGGCGCCGAGACCTTCGCCAGCCTCGAGGGCGCCGCCCTGGAGGCCGGCCTGTCCGGGCCCGAGGAGTTCCTCCGCCTGGTGGCGTCGGAAGCGGCCGGCTCGCTCTCGCCGGCCGGCGACCGCGCGCCGGCGGACGACACGCCTGGGGACGACGAGGTGGTGCTGGCGCGCCTGCGCGACCTGGGCTACATCGACTGATGGCCCTGATCGAGCCCCACGGCGGCAGCCTGGTCGATCGCCTCGACGCCGCGGCCGAGCGCCCGGGCGCCGCCCGCCGCCTCGTCCTGGCCGAGGGTCCGCTGAGCGAGCTCGAGAACATCGCGATCGGCGTCCTGAGCCCCCTCGTCGGCTTCATGGACGCCGACGCGGCGCTTCGCGTGGCGCACTCGGGGCGCCTGCCGGGCGGCCTTGGCTGGACCCTTCCCATCCTCTTGCCCGTGCCGGCCGAGGAGGCGCCGTTTCGGCGCGGTGAGCACGTCGCGCTGTGGGCCCGCGGCGAGGGCGGCGGCGAGGAATTTCTGGCCGGCTACCTGGAGGTCGAGGACGACTTTCTCCTGCCGGCCGAGGCATGGGCGCCCGCCCTGTTCGGCACCGACGACCCGGCCCACCCGGGCCTCGCGCGCGTCTTCGGCCAGAGCGGCCGCTACCTCGCCGGCCCGGTCGTGGCGAGCCGCATCCGCGCGCTCCCCGGCCGACTCACGCCGCGGGAGAGCCGACGCCTGTTCGCGTCGCG
>JAKASY010000010.1 GCA_021817625.1 Bacillota bacterium
CCATTCGCCCCGGTTCCCGGTGCCGCGCGCCTCGCCCACCGTCGCCGCGCGTGTCGGTCGCCCCGCCCAGGGGAATCCTGGCGGATCGGCGGGCAGTGCGTCGCACGATCACCATGCCGAAGCCCCCCGGCCACCCGCGCACTTGCCCGCATGCCTGCGAAACAGCCAGTGGATCGCGCGAAGGAGGGATCTGCCTTGCTTGTTCGGTACGCGTTGGGCGCTCTCGCCCTGGCCGGCCTGCTCACGGCAGGAGGGCTGCCGGCCTCGGCCGGAGCCATCGGCGAGGTCTCGAGCGGACAGTCGCTTCGGGGCATCACACTCCCCGGCTTCTCCAAGCTGCCCCAGGGCGCCGCGGCGGCGACCACCCTCAGCGGCAGCATCACCGCCCTCGGCACCGATACGATCTCCGTCACCGCGGCCGACGTCACCACGGTCGTGCCCTACACCTCGGCCACGGCCTTCCGGGTTGGCCCCTATGACGCCAGCGCGCTCGCCCTCGCGGTCGGCGAACGCGTCTCCGCGACCGAGAGCGCGGGCGTGGCCACCTCCATCGTGATAGCCGCCACGGACGTCGCGGGAAGCCTCGTGGGCGCCTCGGCAGGCGAGCTCACGCTCAGGACCGCTGCTGGCTCCCTGGTCACCGTCATGCTCGCGCCCGGTGTCGCCGTGCCCAGCCTGGCCGGCGGCGGCGCGCGCCTGCTCGCGCAGTCGGTGGTCGCGATTGGCGTCCAGCTGCCCACAGGGTTCCTGGCCTACAGCGTGCACCCGGCGTTTGGCGGCGCCGCGGGCGGCCTGCCGGGGCCCCAGCCGGCCCAGGCACAGATCCTCACCGGCACCGTCACCGCCGTCTCCGCAACCGGCCTGACGATCGCCACGCCCGGGGGCGGCAGCGACACGCTCACCCTGGCACCCGCCACCACGATCTCCGTGGCCGCCCACACGACGACCGACGCCATCCTGGCGCCCGGAGAGCAGGCTACGCTTGCCCTGACCGGCCCCGGCTCGACGACGGTGCTCTGGCTGCACCTCCGCCCCCAGGCCGGCATCGGCATCGTTCAGGGCGTCGCGCCCGATGGCGGCGAGACCCTGGTCCGCCTCTCGGAAGAGCTGCTCCTGCCACCGCCGGCGCTGGCGGCCGGTGGCGGCACCCCGAGCCTGATATTCGGCAGCGCCGCCGTGTCGGCGAGCGGGCAGGCGCCGACCGCGCTGACGCCTGGCAACGCCGTGCGCTTCCTGGGCGTTGACTCAGCGGCCGGCATCATGGTGGCCTCGTGGGCCCTTCTTCGGCCGGTGGCCTAGCGTCGCAGGCGCCGGGCGCCTCCAGGAGAGAGCTCACAGAGGGCATGGATCGGCGTCGAGGCCGCTGGGACCAGCGGCCTCGACGGGTAGGCGGCCTGCGGCACGCCACCCTGGGAGGCTGTGTGCTGACCTCCTTCGTCACTGCTCGCGCCCTGCGTGAAGGGTGCGCCAACCACATCGTACGCGGCGTTCTCTACAGCACGATTCGGTGAAATGCAAGGCCAAATCCACGCGGAAGATGACGACATGTCGTCTGCTCGGGCGTGAAGGCAACTCCCGTCGCACCGCGAATCATCATCGATGTGTGATCGACCGTCTTCGCGCCTCCGCCATTGCTTTAATCGAACGCGCAAATCGAGAACATACGGGAATGGATCTCCGACATGTCGGGAGGAGCGCAGGTTGGCAACGGCGACAATTAAGCGGACGCGAGTGCTTGTGCTCGACGCGCTGCCTCTGCTCCGACAGGGAATGCACCAGGTCCTGGAGGGCCAAGGGGATTTCGAGGTCGTGGGCATCGATCTGGAGCCGGACGACGCCGTTGCCGCGGCCCGGACGCTCGCGCCGGACGTGGTGTTCATCGATCTCGAGCCCGATCCGGGTGCGGACGAGCGCCTGCTCGTGCTCAAGCGCGAGCTGCCCGAGGCGCGGTTCATCGCCCTGACGAGCGTGCCGGACCAGCCGGCCGTGGCCGCCGCGATCGGGCTTGGGGTCGACGCCGTCCTGCAGAAGCGGACGAGCCCGGACGCGATCGCCCTCGCGGCCCGCATGGTGAGACGCGGCGACAGCTTCGTCATCTCGAGCGACATCTGGCGCACCCTCTACCACGCCCTGCCGGCGAGCGGCGCCTGCGAGCTCTTGCACACGCTCACACCGCGCGAGCGCGACGTGCTGCAGCTCGTGGAGCGCGGCGCGACGGACGCCGCCATCGCCCAGACCCTGTTCCTGTCGGTGCGTACGGTGAACCGCCATGTCAGCCACATCCTCCAGAAGCTGGGCGTCAGCAGCCGGCGCGAGGCGGCGCGCCTGAGCCGCATGTACCGGGGCGCCGTGGTCTAGTCGCGTGCCCGGGCCCGCGCCAAGCTCTGGTGCCGCCGGCGGCGTCCGCGCCCGGACGCCGGGGCTGACCGGTGGCGGCTACGCCGGCTCCGCGCCGATGGCGCGCGCCGCCTCCTCGCACACCTCGAGCCATCGCCTAGCGGCCGGGGCCAGCGGCACGGGCAGGTGGATCGCCGCCACCTCCCGCGGCCTGCTCGTCGGCGGCCAGCGCACGGGCATGGCCCGAAGTCCGCGCGAGGGCGCGAGCGCCCGCGCCACGGAGCGCGGCAGGACGGCCAGTCCCAGCCCCGCCTCGACCAGCGCGATGATGGCCCCGACGTCGTCGACCTCCATGCGGATGCGCGGCTCCACGCCCACCGCGGCGCACAGGCCGCTGAGGTCCTGGCGGAGGACGGTGTGCGGCCCCATGGTGACGAGGGGCGCGCCGTCGAGCTCGGCGGGATCGGCCTCGGCCCGGCCGAACGCGCCGTCCGACAGCCGGGAGACCAGCCACAGAGGCTCCTCGAACAGGGGCCGCGTCCTCATGAACGGGTCCGGGCGCACGGCGAACACCAGCCCGACCTCGGCCTGACCCGCCGCGACGAGCGCGTAGACCGCCTCGCTCAGGCCCGTCCGCACCGTGACCTGGGCATCCGGCACGGCCCGCCGGAAGCGCGCGACGACTTCGGGCAGAAAGGCGGTGGCGGTGGTCAGGCTGGCGCCGACGACCAGTCCCGTCTCCGCATAGCGCTGGCCCAGGCCCTCAAGGGCCTCGAGCTCGCGCAGCACGCTCGCCCCGTGCGATACGACCTCGCGACCGAACGGCGTGAGCACGAGGCCGCGGCCGCGCCTGGCGAACATCGCTCGACCCAGCTCGCGCTCCAGGGCATGGATCTGGCGGGACACCGCCGGCTGGGCGAGCCGCAGGGCCGCGGCCGCACGTGTCACGCTGCCGAGCTCCGCGACTTTCACGGCGCTGCGCAGGGCGGCCACGTTCATATCCTGGTCGTTCCTCCTGTGTGCTATATCATACCGGATCCGTTATGGGTAGCGTACCCATTTGGCATTGGTTCTTTTCCTTCCATCCGCCTACGGTGTTGCTGAGTGATCGTGGCTGCCAGATCACGGCGTGTACGCGCGGAGGAGGAGCGCCGATCGAGCGGGTCCGCTACGACGACCTTGTGGCTACGCGCCGGCTCTATCCGGGACAGGCGGCGCGGGTGTGCGTGATTGACGCCGACGAGAGCGGCCAGCCAGCCATGCGCAACGGCGAGATTGTCGCGCCCCGCTCGAGCGAGATTGCCCTGCGGCTGTGGCAGCGCATCCCGGGCGTCGAGCCCGGCCAACTCACGACGCTGCGCATCGAGGTCGAGCACCACTCCGCCCTCTACTTCGCCAATGCCGGGCCGGTGGAGCCGCCCTACCCGGGTGAGACGTTCTGGGCGCCGGCCCCGCTCGAGTGGTCGCGCGTGGACCGGCGCCGCGCCTATCGCCTGGAAGTCGACCTGCCGGTGCGGGTGTTCGTCCCCGGCTCGCCCGTGCCGGCCCTGCGCCGCCTCCTCGACCTGTCGGCCAGCGGCTGCCGTGTGGAGCCCCTCGCGGTGGACATCGGCGCCGAGGTCGAGGTGCGCTTCGGCCTGCTGCCCACGGCCATGGAGGTCATCGTGCGCGCGCGCGTGGTGCGCACGGGCGGCACGCCGTCCAGCAGCTGGACGGCGCTCGCATTCGTCGGCCTCGACAGCGCCGGCGAGGAGCGCATCACCCGCTTTCTCCTCGACCAGCAGCGCCGAGAGCTCGCCTCCCGGCTGAGCCGCGAGGGGACGGCGCCCTAGCGCCGTCCCCTCGCGCGACGCTCCCCTTGCGGGTGCTCAGGCCCCGATCGCCTGCCAGAATCCCGGGTAGGACACGTCGGCCGCCCCGCTGCCGACGATCTCGACGGCACCCCGCGCGCCAAGCGCGAGCACCGCGAACGCCATCGCCACGCGGTGGTCGCCGCGCGCCTCGACGCGGCCCCCGCTCGCTCCCTGGGCCGACCCTTCCACCCAGAAGCCGTCCGGGTACTCGCCCGCCGAGACACCCAGGGCGGTGAGGCCCTCGACCATCGCGCTGATCCGGTCGCTCTCCTTGTGCCGCAGCTCCGCCGCGCCACGCACCTCGGTTCGGCCGTCGGCGGCGCTCGCCAGGGCCGCGGCGAGCGGCAGCTCGTCAATCATGGCGGCGATGCCGTCGGAACCGATCGCCGCCGCGCGCAGCGGCCCCGCGCGCCCCACCGTGACGGTCGCCACCGGCTCGCCCTGCCAGTCCTCCTCGTCCGTCACGACGACCTCGCAGCCGAACGCCCGCAGGACCGCGAGGAAGGCCGTGCGCCCGGGATTCATGCCCACGCCCCGCACCCGCGCCCGCCCGCCCGTCAGGGCGGCGGCCGAAAACAGGAATGCGGCGCTCGACAGGTCGCCGGGCACCCGCCACGCCATGGGTCGCGGCCGGGCGGGGCCGCGCAGGGAGACGCGCGCGCCGCTCCCGTTCGCCACGCTCTCCACGGCGACGCCCGCCGCGCGCAAGAGGCGCTCGGTGTGGTCCCGCGTCGGCGCGGACTCCGCGACGGTGGTCGTACCGTCGATGAACAGCCCCGCCAACATGACCGCCGACTTCACCTGGGCGCTCGCTGCCTCCGGCGCCACCTCGCCCGGCCGCAGGGACGAGGGTAGAACGGCGACCGGCAGGCGCTCGCCGCCGGCGCGCCCGACGATCCTGGCGCCCAGCTGCGCGAGCGGCCGGATCACCCGTCCCATGGGACGCGAGCGCAGCGAGGCGTCGCCCGTGAGCGCCGCGTAGTGGCCGCTTCCGGCCAAGAGACCGATCGCCAGCCGCGCGAGCGTGCCGCTGTTCTCGGCGTCGAGGACGTCGTCCGGCTCGCGCACGCCCGCCGCAGGCCCCAGGACGCGCAGGCGTCCGGGCCCGAGCTCCTCGACGTGCGCACCCAGGGCGGTGACGACCCGCAGTGTGGTGCGGCAGTCGTCGCCCGGCGCGTAGCCCTCGATCGTGCTCTCGCCGTCGGCGAGCAGGGACAGGAGGGCCACGCGGTGCGAGATGGACTTGTCGCCCGGCACGGTGCCGTCGTACTCGAACGGCCGATGCGCCGGCGCGACGGCGCGCGCGCTGCCCGCGCCGGGGAGGCGGACCGTCACAGCGTGCGGCCGACCGCGGCGGCGACCGGTTCCACCGCCCGCATGAGGGCGCGGAAGCCCTCCATGTCGAGGGACTGAAAGCCGTCGGACAGGGCGTGGTCGGGGTCCGGGTGGACCTCGACGATGAGCCCGTCCGCGCCCGCGGCGATGCCGGCGCGGGCCATCGGCACCACCAGGCTGCGCCGCCCGGTGCCGTGGCTCGGGTCGACGATCACCGGCAGGTGCGTGCGCTCGCGCAGGACCGGCACGGCGTTGAGGTCGAGGGTGTTTCGCGTGGCGGTCTCGAACGTGCGGATGCCGCGCTCGCACAGGATGACCTGGTCGGAGCCGCCCGCCAGGAGGTACTCGGCCGCGAGCAGCCACTCCTCGATCGTGGCGCTCAGGCCACGTTTGAGCAGGGCGGGACGCCCGCTCTGGGCGACCTCCTTCAGGAGCTCGTAGTTCTGCATGTTGCGGGCGCCGATCTGCAGGCAGTCGACGCTCTCCGCCACCTCTTCCACCATGCGCGTGTCGAGGACCTCGGTCACCACCGGCAGGCCCGTCGCCTCCCGCGCCATGCGGGCGAGGCGCAGCCCCTCGCGCTCGAGGCCCTGGAACGAGTACGGCGAGGTGCGCGGCTTGAACGCCGCCGCCCGCAGGCAGTGCCCGCCCGCCTGCGCCACCGCCAGAGCGGCCTTCATGTACTGCTCCTCGCTCTCGATCGCGCACGGGCCGGCGATGACCTTCACCGCCGCGGTCCCGAACACCACCTCGCCGATGCGCACCTCGGTGCGCTCGCTCTCCGCGTCGACGATGTCGACTTTGAGGCCCGGGGTCTCCCTACCGCCGCCTGCCATCCTACGACCCCTCCTCACCCGCTTGCTCAGTTTCGTCCATGGCCCGCCGCATCGCCCCCACGAGGTCCGCGACCGCTTGGGCCGAGAGCGGCCCGTCGCCGGGCCGCGGCGCCGCGAGGGCGCTTCCCACGATCACGCCGTCGGCGATCCGGCTGGCGCCGGCTGCCGCCTGCGGCGTCCCCACCCCGAAGCCGACCGCGCACGGGACGTCGGTCACGGCGCGCACCCGGGCCACCACCTCGGCGGCGCTCTTCGCCACCTGCGCGTTCGCGCCCGTGACCCCCAGGCGGGCCACGCAGTACACGAACCCCTCCGCCACGCGGGCCATCTGCCCCAGACGCCCCGTGCCGCTCGTCGGTGCGGCGAAGGTGATGAGACCGACCCCGGCCCCGTGCAGCGTCGCCCGCACCGGCGCAGACTCCTCGAGGCTGAGGTCCGGCACGATCAGCGCGTCGACGCCGCAGGCCGCCGCACGCTCGGCAAAGCGCCCGACGCCGGGACGCAGGACGGGGTTCACGTACGTGAGCACGACCACCGGTACCTTGGGCCGCAGGGCCCGCACGCGGGCCACGATGGCGAAGGTCGCCTCGGTGCCGCCGCCGGCCCTGAGCGCCCGCTCGCTCGCGGCCTGCAGGGTCGGCCCGTCGGCCACCGGGTCCGAGAAGGGAAGGCCGACCTCCAGCACGTCGCCGCCGGCGTCGATGGCGCCGAGCATGCGCTCGACGCTCTCCTCGGGCCCCGGATCGCCGGCGGTGAGGAACGGGATCAGGGCTCGCTGGCCCACCGCGAGGCGGGCGCGGACCGCCTCCTCGACGCGGCGCGCGCCCCGCGCCGCCAGCTCCGGCGCGCCTGTCCTCGCTTCGCCCATCATCGCCCGCCTCCCTGCCGGCCCAGGCCGTGCCGGCGCATGGTTTCGACGTCCTTGTCGCCGCGGCCGCTCAGGCTGACCACGACGACGGCGTCCGTCTCCATCCCGGCCGCCGCCTCGACGGCGGCCGAGACGGCGTGCGCGCTCTCAAGCGCCGGCAGGATGCCCTCCAGGCGCGCCAGAAGCGACACGGCGGCGAGCGCCTCGGCGTCGCTCACGACCGTGTACGCGGCCCGCCCGCTGTCACGCCAGTAGGCGTGCTCGGGCCCGACGCCCGGGTAGTCGAGCCCGGCGGATATCGAGTGGGCGATGTGCACCTGCCCCTCCTCGCTCTGAAGAAGGTACGAGCGCGCGCCGTGCAGCACGCCCGGCACGCCGGCCGTGAGCGACGCGGCATGGCGCCCGCTCTCCAGGCCCTCGCCGGCCGCCTCCACGCCGAGCATCCGCACGCCCTCGTCCGCCTCGAAGGGGGCGAACATGCCGGCCGCGTTCGAGCCGCCGCCCACGGCCGCCACCAGGAGGTCGGGCAGGCGGCCCGTCGCCTCGAGGGCCTGGGCCCGGGCCTCGCGCCCGATCACGGACTGGAAGTCGCGCACCATCGTCGGGTAGGGGTGCGGGCCGACGACCGAGCCGATCACGTAGAACGCGTCCGGATCCGCGGTCCAGGCGCGCAGGGCCTCGTTCGTGGCGTCCTTGAGGGTGGCGCTGCCGCTCTTCACTGCGACGACCTCCGCTCCGAGGAGCTCCATGCGGTAGACGTTCAGGGCCTGGCGCTCGATGTCCTCGCTCCCCATGTACACCGTGCACTCGAGGCCAAACAGGGCGGCGGCGGTGGCCGTCGCCACGCCATGCTGCCCGGCGCCGGTCTCCGCCAGGATGCGGCGCTTGCCCATGCGCACGGCGAGCAGGACCTGCCCCAGCGTGTTGTTGATCTTGTGGGCACCCGTGTGGCACAGGTCCTCTCGCTTGAGGAAGATCCGCGCCCCGCCCGCGTGCGCGCTCAGCCGCCGTGCCTCCGTGAGGGGCGTGGGGCGGCCGACGTAGCTCTGACCAAGGCGCGCGAGCTCCGCCCAGAAGGCCGGATCCGCCGACGCCTCGCGATAGGCGTCCTCGAGGGCGAGCACCGCCGGCATGAGCGTCTCCGGCACGTAGCGCCCGCCGTATGGGCCGAAGTGTCCCCCGCTGTCTGTCCTCGGCACCCGAGCCGCCCCCTCTCTCGCTATCGCCGCGCTCCGCTCGCGAATCGCGCCGGCCCGGACCGCGCGCTTGCCGGGTCGCGGGCCGCGGCGACAAACGCCCGGATGCGCTCCGCGTCCTTCACCCCCGGCGACCGCTCCACGCCGCCCGACACATCGACGCCGTACGGATCGAGCAGTGCAGCCGCGGCGCCAACGCTTTCCGGATCGAGGCCGCCCGCCAGGACGATGCGCCGCGCGCCCTGGGCGAGCGCCTGCGCCCGCTCCAGGTCGAGCGTGCCGCCGCGTCCGTCCGGGCGGTGTCCGAGGCGCGCGTCGATGAGCGGCAGGGCACCCGCGCGCGCTGCCGCCCCAAGGCGCTCCATCGCCTCCGGCTCGTCCTGCCCGACCGCGACCATGACGTCGAGGCCGCCGGCCCGAAGCGCCGTCACCGTCGCCTCGTCCGCTGCGCCGCCGTGCAGCTGCGCGCCGCTCAGGCCGGCCTCGGCCGCGGTGGCCAGGATGTCCTGGGCGCTGCCGCCGACGAACACGCCCACCCGCTCGACGCCGAGCCCCACGCCGAGCGCGGCGGCGGCCTGGGCGGACACCTGCCGCGGGCTCCCGGCGAACACGAAGCCGACGGCGTCGACGCCGGCCGCTGCGGCGGCCTCCGCGTCTGCGCGCCGCGTGATGCCGCACACCTTCACGTAGCGCCGGCCGGCGTGCCGAAGGGCGCGCGCCGCCGTCGCCGGATCGCCGCTCGCCATGAGGTGCTCGCCCACGAGAACGCCGTCCGCCCCCGCCCGGATCGCCCGCGCCACGTCCGCCGGCGAGCGCAGGCCGCTCTCGGCCAGGGCGAAGCGGTCCGCCGGCACGAGCGGCAGGAGGCGATGGGCGACCGCGGTGTCCACGGTCAGGGTGCTCAGGTCGCGGTTGTTGACGCCGATGAGGGGAGCGCCCAGGCCGACCGCCCTGTCCACCTCGGCCTCCGTGTGGGCCTCCACGAGCACCGTGAGGCCAAGGGCGCAAGCCTCGGCGTACAGGCGCTCGAGCTCCGCCCCGACGAGCGCCACGATGAGGAGCACGGCGTCGGCGCCGCTCACGCGCGCCTCAAGCAGCTGGTAGGGGTCGACCACGAAATCCTTCTGGAGCACCGGCAGGTCGACCGCGGCGCGCACGCGCCGCAGGTCCTCGAGGCTGCCGCCGAAGCGGGTCGGCTCGGTCAGCACGGAGACCATGGCCGCGCCCGCATCTGCATATAGGCGCGCCACACCGGCGGGGTCGGCGGCCGGCGCGATGCTTCCCGCCGACGGCGAGGCGCGCTTGAACTCCGCCACGAGCGCCGGCCGCCCCGCGCGCCGGAGGCTCGCGAGGACGTCGCGCGGCGGCCGCAGCGCCGCGGCCCGCCGACGCAGCTCGCCTGGGGGCGTGAGCGCGGCGCTTGTGGCCGCCCGCTCGCGCGCGAGCGCCCCCAGCGACTCCAGCACACCGGCGCTCATCGCGGCGCCTCCGCGAGCGTGAAGCGCCGGAGGGCGTCGAGGCGATCCCGCGCGCTGCCGTCGTCCACGGCGTGCGCCGCGAGCGCCATGCCCTCCCGCAGGTCCGCCGCCCGGCCCGCCACGTACAGGGCGGCGGCGCTGTTGAGGAGGACCGTGTCCCGGGCCGGCCCAGCCTTGCCGGCGAGGACGCCGCGAGCCACCGCGGCCGAGCCCTCGGGACCGTCCACGACGAGTTCCGAGAGCGCGCTCCGGGCGACGCCCAGGGCCTGCGGATCGATGACCATCTCGCGCAGGGAGCCCTCCGACACCTCGATCGCGTCGGCCGGCGCGGCCGGCGTGATCTCGTCGCAGCCGCCGCGGTCGTGCACGACCAGCGCGCGCTCCGTGCCAAGCAGCGCCAGCGCCTCCGCCACGGGCCGGAGCTTGTCCGCGCTGCCCACGCCGATCACCTGGCGGTCGGCGCCGGCGGGGTTGGTGAGCGGGCCGAGGAGATTCATCACCGTGCGCACGCCCAGCTCCCGCCGCACCGGTCCGACGTGGCGCATGGCCGGGTGGAAGGCGGGCGCGAACAGGAAGGCGATGCCGATCTCGTCGATGGCGCGCGCCGCCTGGACCGCATCCAGGGTGAGGCCGACGCCCAGGGCCTCGAGGCAGTCGGCGCCGCCGGAGCGGCCCGAGGCGGCGCGGTTGCCATGCTTGGCGACGGCCTGGCCCGCGCCCGCGACCACGAAGGCGGCCACGGTCGAGACGTTGAACGTGGAGCGCCCGTCGCCGCCCGTGCCGCACGTGTCGACGAGGGGCCGCGTGCGGGCCCGCACCGGCGTGGACGCCTCGCGCATCGCCCGCGCGGCGCCGGCCAGGACCGCCGCCGGCTCACCCGTCAGGCGCAGGGCCACGAGGAAGCCCGCAACCTGGGCCGACGTCGCCTCGCCCCGCATCACCTCGCCCATCACCGCCGTGACGCTCTCCTCGCCCAGGCTGCCGCCCTCCACCAGGGTGGCGATCGCCTCCTGGATCATGCCCCGCACCTCCCTGCGAACGCGGCCAGGATGCGCTGGCCGTCCGGCGTCAGGACCGACTCGGGATGGAACTGCAGGCCCTCCCAGTCGCGGTCGTCGAAGCGAAGCGCCATCACCGTACCGTCCTCGGCGCGCGCCGTGACGCGGGCGCCGGCCGGCGCCTCGCCCGCCACCGCCCACGAATGGTAGCGACCGGCCACGAGCGGCGAGGCAAGGCCCGCGAGCAGGCCCTCGCCGTCGTGCAGCACCGGCCGTGCCTCGCCGTGCACCGGCTCGACCAGGGTGAGCCGGCCGCCCGCCGCCTCGGCCATCGCCTGCAGCCCGAGGCAGATCCCAAGCGCCGGAAGGGTCGGCCGCTCCCGCCCCAGGCGCTGGAGCAGGGCCGGCATGCGCCCGGCCCGCGCGGGCACGCCCGGCCCGGGCGAGAACACCACGCCGGCGACGCCGCGAAGGCACTCGTCCCCGTCGAGCGCCGGCTCGTCGTTGCGCAGCACGAACACCTCCAGCCCGAGCGCGCCGAACCCCTGCACGAGGTTGTGGGTGAACGAGTCGTAGTTGTCGACGACCAAAAGCCGCATGCCTACCCCTCCCCTCGCCCCGCCCCGGCCGCGGCCGGGACGGCGACGGCCCGCGCGGCCAGGCGCCCGTCGCCGCCGGCCGCCCCCGGCCAGGCGCTGCCGAGGACGGTGCGCGCCTTGGCCTGGATCTCGATCGCCTCCGCATCGGGATCGCTGCGATAGACGATGCCGCCGCCGGCCCAGACCTCGGCCAGGTCCGGGTGCTCGCGCGCGAACACCGCCGTGCGCAGGGTGATCGCCAGGCGGGTCGCGCCGTCCGCCGCCACGTAGCCGAAGGCGCCAGCGTAAGGGCCGCGAGCCTCTCCCTCGAGCTCGGCGATGAGCTCCATGGCGCGCACCTTGGGCGCGCCGCTCACCGTGCCGGCCGGGAACACGGCCGCCACCAGGTCGACGCTGTCGCGCCCCGGCGCCAGCACGCCGCTCACATGCGAGGTGATGTGCAGGACGGTCGGGTGCACACCGACGCGGAACGCCGACGACACCCGCACCGTGCCGTAGCGCGCGACCCGACCCAGGTCGTTGCGCCCGAGGTCGAGGAGCATGGCGTGCTCCGCGCGCTCCTTCGGGTCGGCCAGGAGCTCGGCCCGTAGGCGGCGGTCGGCGGCCCGGCTCGCGCCGCGCGGCCGCGTGCCGGCGATCGGCATGGTGCGGATGCGCCGGCCGCGCCGCACGACCAGCGCCTCGGGCGAGGCGCTGGCCAGGCGCAGGCCGGCCACATGCAGGTAGCCGCCGTACTCGGCGCGGTGCACGCGCATGCGCTCGTACGCGTCGAGCGCGCTCCCGGGCTGCTCGACGCGGAACGGGCGGCCGACAACGATCTGGAAGCACTCGCCGCGGCGGATCTCGTCGATCGCCCGCACGACGCTTCGCCGATGGGCGTCGAGGTCGGGCAGCAGGAGCCGCGCCGCGCCAGGGGGCGCGCCGAGAACGCCCGCCCGCCCCGACTCGACCGCGCGCGCCGCCCCGACGAGCTCGGCCACGGCCATGGCGGTCCCGTACTGGGTCTTCCCGAAGATGCGGTGGACGACGACGTTGCCCACCGGGTTGACGCCGCCGCACTGGTCGGCTGGGAGGTTCTCGATCGCCTTGACCACTGTTGTGCTCAACGCGAGCGGGCCGCCCACCACGTCGACGGTGGTGATGCCCTCCTTCTCGAGCGTTGTGGCCGTCACCTGGGAGAGGCTCTCGGTCGG
>JAKASY010000617.1 GCA_021817625.1 Bacillota bacterium
CGGCGCCGGCCGCGGACATGTCCAGGATCGCCGCCGGCACACGCCGCAAGAGGCGCTCGAACTCCGCGCGCTTGCCCGGGTTCCCGGTCGCGATGACGATCGCCGCGCGGTCCCTTCTGGCCGTTTCGATGACGGTCTTCCGCCTCTGGTGAAAAATCTGGTGGAGGCGCGGGGGAACTGCCCCCCCGGTCCACCGGGTGCCTGAGCGAGCCCCCTACGAGCGTAGTCCTCGTATGCTTGTCGTCCGCGCAGCCCCCGAGGACGGGGTCAGGCGCGTTCCGAGCCTGGCTTTGTTTCCCGCGCGCGGCCAGGCAACCGCGCCCGGTATCCCGTTGCTTTTACGTCCCCCCGGTCGTCACGGGCGCCCGGGCCGGAGACGTCGCGGCGTTATGCCGCGAGTGCCAGTTCGCTGTTTGTGCGGTTGGCAGGTAATGAAGTGCCGTGTTGTTGACGGGGCCCGGCCCCCCGGCTCGCGTGCTCGCCCGTGCCTCCCGGCGTCGAGCCTATCTCGCCCCCAAACCGAAACTCTAGCCGGTGCGCTGCCTTTCGCGCATGGCGCGGGCAATCTGCCTCTTGGCGTCGCGCTCGGCGATCGTCTGCCGCTTGTCGTACTTCTTCTTGCCGCGCCCGAGGGCGATCTCGACCTTGGCGCGGCCGCGGTCGTTGAAGTAGATCCTGAGCGGCACGAGCGTCATTCCCTGCTGACGCACGCGGCCCTCGAGATGGTCGATCTCGCGCCGGTGAAGCAGCAGCTTGCGCGACCGCGTCGGATCGTGGTTCATGCGGTTTCCCTGCTCGTACGGCGCGATGTGCGCGTTCAGCAGGTAGACCTCGCCGTCGCGGATGAACGCGTGGGCGTCGCGGAGATTGGCGTGGCCCTGGCGCAGCGACTTGACCTCGGTGCCGGTGAGGCTGATGCCCGCTTCCAGCGTCTCCTCGATCGCGTAGTCGAACCGCGCCTTGCGGTTGTCCGTCACGAGCTTCACGGCCGATCCCCCGAACGGCGGCAGCCTGCCGCAGAACGTTATTGTACGTCCGCCGGCGTCGGCTCGCAATGCTCGGGACGGCTCGCAAGCGGCCGCTAGGTGCCCTGTCGCGCCGCCGCCATCGCTCTTGCGGCGGCATCCAGCGTGCGCGCCACCGCGTCGTCGCCGTGGGCGGTCGAGACGAACATGCACTCATACGGCGACGGCGGCATGAGCACGCCGTCGGCCGCCATGGACCGGTAGAAGCGCGCGTAGGCGCCGCCGTCGCTCGCTTTCGCGTCCTCGAGGTCGCGCACCGGCTCGCCACGGAAGAACGGCGTCAGCATCGAGCCGACGCGTGACACGTAGAGAGGCACGCCGTTCGCCGCCGCTGCCGCCTCGAGGCCGCGCGCGAGCCGCTCGGCCGTCGCCTCGAGCGCCGCGTAGACGCTCTCGTCAAGGGCCGTGAGCGTGGCGAGGCCCGCCGCCATGGCGAGCGGGTTGCCCGACAGGGTGCCCGCCTGGTAGACCGGGCCGTCGGGCGCCAGGAGCGCCATGATGTCGGCACGGCCGCCGAAGGCACCGACCGGCAGCCCGCCCCCCACGATCTTGCCCAGCGTCGTGAGGTCCGGCAGGACGCCGAAGCGCTCCTGCGCGCCGCCGGGCGCCACGCGAAAGCCTGTGATCACCTCGTCGAACACGAGCAGGCTGCCGAAGTCGCGCGTAAGGCGCCTCAGCCCTTCGAGGAAGCCGGGTGCGGGTGCCACGGTGCCCATGTTGCCAGCCACGGGCTCGACGAACACCGCCGCCACCGGCGTCGAGGCGAGGGCACGGGCGACGGCGTCGAGGTCGTTGTAGGGCACCACCAGGGTGTGCGCCGCGGTCGAGGCCGGCACGCCGGCCGAGCCCGGGATGCCGCCGCTCAGCGCCCCGGATCCCGCCTCCACAAGGAACGGATCGGCGTGGCCGTGGTAGCCGCCGGCGAACTTCACGAGGGCGTCGCGCCCGGTGAAGGCGCGCGCCAGGCGCAGGGCGCTCATGGTCGCCTCGGTGCCGCTCGACACGAGGCGGACGCGCTCGACGCTCGGAACGCGTGCCCGGATGGCCTCCCCAAGCGCCACCTCGGCCTCGGTCGGCGCCCCGAAGGTGGTGCCGCGCGACAGGGCGTCGGCGACCGCCTCGACGACGCGCGGGTGGGCGTGGCCCAGGATGAGCGGCCCGTACGACATCACCCAGTCGACGTAGCGCCGGCCGTCGGCGTCGGTCACCTCGCAGCCGCTGCCCGACACGAGAAAGCGCGGGCTTCCGCCCACGGCGCGCGCCGCCCGCACCGGTGAGTCCACGCCGCCGGGCAGGATCGCCTGCGCCCGCGCCAGAAGCGCCCGGGAGCGGCTGCCGCTCTCCAGAGTGAGGGTATCCGTGCGCTCGGCCAACCGATCGCCGCCTTTCCATGCGCATGTGGGTCCGACCGCTCAGACGTGGAAGCGGAAGTTCACCACGTCACCGTCGGCCATCACGTACTCCTTGCCCTCCAGGCGCACCCGCCCGAGCTCCCGCGCCCGCGCCATGCTTCCGGCGGCCTCCAGGTCGTCGAACGCCACGACCTCGGCCCGGATGAAAGATC
>JAKASY010000618.1 GCA_021817625.1 Bacillota bacterium
TACGCCGACCCCTGGCAGGTGATCTCGTCCCTGGCGCGCGGCGCGCGCGACGGCGGCGCCTTGGTGCTCAGCGGCACGCGCGTCAGCGCGATCCGCCAGGGCCCGGGCGGGCGGGTGGCCGGCGTGGACACCGACGCCGGGCCGATCGACGCGCCGGTCGTCGTGAATGCGGCCGGCAACTGGGCAGGGGCGCTCAGCCGGCCGCTCGGCGTCGAGCTGCCGGTCGCGCCGCAGCGCGAGAGCATCGTCCTGTTCGACCTGCCGCCGGGCTTCGCCGACCCGCCGATCGTCATCGACCTCGTGCAGCTCATGTACGTCCGGCCGCATGGCGGCGGCCGCATCTTGTTCGGCGACGAGGACCACACCCTGGAGCACCTGCACCCGCGCCTCGCGGACCCCGACGCCCCCGACCTCGCGATGCCGCCGGTCGCGGCGATCGAGAACGCCGCCGACAAGGCGATCCGGCGCTTTCCGGCCCTTGCGGAGGGCGACCTCGTGCCGGCGGGATACACCGGGCGCTACGAGGTCACGCCCGACTTCCAGCCCCTCATGGGCGCGCCCGCCCACGTACCGGGCTACCACTACGCCGCGGGCTTCAGCGGCCACGGCTTCAAGCTCACGCCGGTCATCGGCCGCCTCATGGCCGAGTGGGTGGTCGACGGCCGCCCGAGCATCGACCTGTCCGAGTTCAGCGCCGAGCGCTTCGCCACGGGACGGCTGCTGGTCGCCGCCCACCCGTACCGCAGCGGCGTCGGCCTGGTCTGAGCGCCCAGGCGGCACAGGATCTTCCACGCCCGGCCGAGGCAGGAGACGACGGGCCCTCTGCCTAAGGCCACTTTATGGAGCATAGCCCGGCTGCCTTGACCCCTCCGTCGCCATCCGCCCCCCTGTGGCGGCGGCCTCTTGGCCCGGCCCCGGCCAACTACCGCTGGATCGCCCTGACGAACACGACGATCGGCGCCTTCATGTCCGTGCTCGACGGCTCCATCCTGACCGTGTCGCTGCCGACGATCGCGCGCGACCTCCACACCGGCGTCGCCCTCATGCTGTGGATCCTCATGGGCTACACGGTGATCATCACGGCCCTGCTCCTGCCCATCGGCCGGCTCTCCGACCTGCACGGGCGCGTGCGCTTCTACCTCATGGGCTTTGCCATCTTCACGGTTGGATCGGGCCTCTCCGGCCTCGCCCAGAGCGGCCTCATGCTCCTCGGCGGACGCCTCTTTCAAGGCGTCGGCGCCGCCTGCCTGTGGTCCAACTCGATGGCCATCCTCACCGACGCCTTTCCCGCCCGCCAGCGCGGCCTCGCCCTCGGCATCAACCAGGTGGCGGCGCTCGCGGGCAGCCTTGGCGGCCTCTTCCTGGGCGGTCTCATCACGTCCACCCTGGGCTGGCGATGGATCTTCTTCGTGAACCTGCCGATCGGCGCGTTCGGCACAGCCTGGACGTACTTCGCCCTGCGCGAGGTCGGCCGCCGCGCCCAGGCCGAGCCGTTCGACTACCCTGGCCTTCTGGCCGTCATCGCCGGCGTGGTGTCGGTGCTCCTCGGTCTCACCGAGGTGGTCCAGGGCCACTCGGGCCCGGTCGTGCCGGGCCTGATCCTCTTGGGCATCGCCCTTCTCGCCCTGTTCGTCCTGATCGAGCGCCGCTCGGCCCACCCGCTGCTCGATCTCAGCCTGTTCGCGGAGCGCGCCTTCACGTTCGGCAACGCCGCGAGCTTTCTCAACGCTCTGGCCCAGGGCGCGCTCATGTTCCTTCTCACCTTCGCCTTCCAGGGCATGCTCGGGGCGAGCCCGCTGCGCGCCGGCCTTCTCCTCATGCCGTTCACGGCGGCGGTGCTCCTCGTGGCGCCGTTTTCCGGCGCCCTCTCCGACCGCGTCGGGCCGCGCGGCCTCGCCTCGACGGGCCTGGCGATCGCGGCCGTCGCCTTCTTCATGCTGGCGCGCTCGCCGGTCACCGGGCCGTACGGTGCCATCGCCGTCTGCCTCGTCTTCGCGGGTCTGGGCAACGGCATGTTCCAGTCGCCCAACACGAGCGCCATCATGAACGCCGTCGCGCCGGACCGGCGAGGCGTGGCGGCGGCGACGCGCAGCTTCCTGTTCAACAGCGGCCAGGTGCTGTCCATCGCCCTGGCCTTCAGCGTCGTCTCCGAGGCCATGGGCGCGGGCCGCCTGGCCGGCTTCCTGGCCGGCGCGGCCGTGCACGCAGCGGCGGCGGAGGCCATGCCGTTCGCGCATGGCCTCCGCATCGCCCTGTTCCTGTCGGCGGCGCTTGCGGCGGCTGGCGCCTTGCTGTCGCTCATGCGCTCCGCCGGCGGGGCCGCCACGTCCGCCGCAAACGCTCAGCCAGCACCAGCGCGGCCATCCTGATCGGGCAGGCGTTCGGCTGGGCCCGCTACCGCATGACCCAGTTCGGCACGTCCTGGACGCCGCTTAGGCGTGCGTACTCGAACAGCTGGCCCTTGTGGTGGATCTCGTGCTCGAGGGCGTTGCGCACCAGCGTCGCCGCGGGCTGCTCGCGGTCGCGAAACGTCACGCCGCGCCGGAGGGCGTCCGCGTCGAGCGCCCGAAGCAGGGCCTCGTCCTGGCG
>JAKASY010000619.1 GCA_021817625.1 Bacillota bacterium
CGTGCACGCTCTGGTCCGTCGCGGGAGCCTCCCTTCCAGGGCGATGGCGCTCCCAGCGTACGGCCGGGGCGGGCCGCGGTCAAACGCGCCGGGCGCGCCGAGCCGTCATTCAGCGGCGGGACCTGCCGGCGGCCGCCCTCATCCGACAAGGAGAAGGGATGGCCTCGGCGAATCTCGACCGCACGGCAGGGCGGGGGGTTGGGGCGTGGCGCGCGACCGGGCGGAACTGAAGGGACTCGGCGGCGGTGTGCAGGCGATCGTGCCGCCCGAGGTCGAGGAAGGTCAGGTGGCGGACGTGCTGCGGCGCACGCTGGCAGAGGCCAGCGCCTTTCTCGGGCGGGCCGCCGTGACGGTGGTCCTTCCCGGGCGCGCGCTCGACGCAGCGGTGCTGGACGCGGTGGCGCGGGCGATGGAGGCGGTGCCGGACGCCGTGCTGGCCGCGGTGACAAGCCAGGCGCCGCGCGGCGGCGCCCGCGCGGGCGCGCGCACGTCGCGCGCGCCGACGCCCCACGCGGGCCATCCCATCGTCCACGCGCAGACCCTGCGCGCCGGCCAGGAGATCCGCCACGGCGGCGACGTCGTCGTGCTCGGGCACGTGCACCGGGGTGCGCGCGTCGTGGCCGAGGGCAACGTCATCGTCCTGGGGCGCCTGGAGGGCGTGGCCCACGCGGGCGCGCTCGGCGACAGCGGCCGCTTTATCTACGCCGCGCAGTTCGCCCCGAGCCAGGTGCGCATTGGCGGCCACATCGCAACGGAGCCGCAGGAGGCCGCGCGCCCGGCGGCGGAGGCAGTCGGCCGCAGCGCGCGCCCGGATGGCCCCGAGTGGGCGCGGGTCGAGGACGAGGCGATCGTCGTGGAGCCCTGGCCGGGCGGTGCGCAGCCTGCCGCCGCGGCCGGGCGGCGGCGGCGCGTCCGGCCGGCCTGAGCGCGCGCAGGAGAGACGACGGGCGGGTGCGCCGCAGGCACACCCGCCCGGTGACAATGCCGGTTCGCTACTTCTTGATCATGGCGTTCCAGACCGTCTGCCAGGCCTGCGTGGCGCTGGCGATGGAGGTGCGGCCCAAAAGCACGTTCTGCAGCGTGTTGTAGAAGTTGTTCGGCTGCAGGGCGAAGGGGCCGGCGGCCGGCAGGGCCGGCTCCGTGTCGGAGTACAGAAGGCCCTTCGACAGCCAGCTGCCGAGGATCTTCTGCGTGCTGCTCGGGTAGGTGCCCTTGAACGAGGGCGAGATGCCGGTCTGCTGCACGTATTGCGCGTAGACCGACGGCCGGGCGAAGTAGTTCAGCCACTTGAGGGCCTGGGCCTGGTTCTTGCCGCTCTTGAGCAGGACCCAGGTGAGGTCGGGCTTGAGGATGGAGACGTTGTACGCGGCGACCTCGCTTCCCGGCAGGGGGAAGAAGCCGATCTGCATGGTGGGGTTCGCCTTGAGGACGCTCGCCATGTCCCACGAGCCGTCAAGCAGCATCGCGGCCTTGCCCGAGGCGAAGGCGCCGGGCATCTGCGTCCAGTCCTCGCCCTGCCAGTTGGGCTCCATGGTCGAGGTGAGCTCCTTGGCCTGGGTCAACGCCTGCACGAACTTGGGGTCCGTGAACTTGGCCGTGCCCGCCCAGAAGTTGTTGTCCACGCTGCTGCTGTGGTAGATGGCGGTAAGCTCCGCGTCCACGAGCATCTGCCACTCGTACACGGCCGCGCCCGCGCCGGCACCGAACCACAGCGGCGTTACGCCGTTCTTCTTCAGGGTGTTGGCGAGGGTGAAGTACTGGCTCAGCGTGGTCGGCGGCGAGAGGTGGTACTTGGCGAAGGTCGCCTTGTTGTAGAACACGCCCACCTGGTAGACGCCAGTGTTCAGGCCGTAGAGGTGGCCCTTGTACGTCTGGGCGGCCTTCGAGGCGGGCAGGAGGTTCTTCACCCAGGGCTGGTTGTCGAGGGCCAGGTAGACGCCGCTCACGCCCCACAGCGCCTCGCTCGTCAGGTCGCTCGTGGGCATGCCGGGCGGGTACGGCTGGATCGGGAAGACGGCCATGATGTCCTGGCTGCCGGCGAGCACGCTCGTCTTCTCGAGGGCCGCGTAGTTCGTCTCTCGGTTGACGGCCGTGGTCAAGTTCGCCTTGATGCCCGTGGCCTTCGTGAAGAGGGAGTCGATCGCCTTCGTCGCGCTGACCGCAGGCGGGTTCACCCATTCGATGATGTTCACCTGGCCGGACGCGGCGCTCGAGACGACCGGGAAGAGCCCGGCCGCCGCCATGGCCATGGCCGCGGCCACGGTACCGATTCGGGCAGCTGCGCGCACGCACCTCACCGTCCTTGTCGCAGGCTCCCGCGCGGGCGCGGGCTCGATCTGCGGCGGCCGCTCCGGCCCCCGCGCCGGCCCCGCCGGCGCGACTCCATGGCCGGGCGGTGCGCTCGGCGGCCGTCCGCTACCGCCACGGTAGGGACGGGGGGCGCAACGCCAGTAGAGCCGTTCGGCGCGTGCTGGACGCTCTTTGGAGCGCGCCGAGCGACGCCCCGGCGCGGGCCGCCGGGGCCAAGCGGCTATGGCCGCGGATGGCGCGGCGCCGCGCTGCCGACCCTCAAGGCGGGAGATCGGA
>JAKASY010000620.1 GCA_021817625.1 Bacillota bacterium
GTCGGGGTTCATGCCGCCGGCGTTCGTCAGGAGGCGGATGCCGCGCTCGTGCGTGACCGGCAGGAGCTCTCTCATGAGCGGCCCGATGTCGCGCGTGTAGCCGGCCTCCGGATTGCGCTCGCGCTCATTCTGGAGGATGGCGAGCGTGAGCTCCGCCAAGTCGTCGAAGGCGATGTACTGCACGCCGCCCGAAACGGCCGTGTCCAGGACCGGATGGATGTCGTCGCCGTAGAAGCCCATGCCGCCGCCGATGCGCACGCTCCGCATGCCTGCGTCCTCCCCGCCGTCCCGCCGACCGCCTAGGCCGGCGAGGTGCGCCCGCGCAGGGCCTCGGTCAGGGCCGGCACGATCTCCTTGTAGTCGCCCACCACGCCGAACTCCGCGAGCTGGAAGATCGGCGCCTCGGCGTCCTTGTTGATCGCGACCACGTGCTTGGCGCGCGTGATGCCCGCCACGTGCTGGCTGGCGCCGGAGATGCCCACCGCCAGGTAGATGTCGGGGGCGACGCTCACGCCGGTCTGGCCGACCTGGTAGGAGGCCGGCACCCACCCCGCGTCGACGGCCGCGCGCGAGGCGCCGACCGCCGCCCCCAGCACCTGCGCCAGCTCGTCCAGGTAGCGGAAGCTCTCCGGCCCGCCCAGGCCCCGGCCGCCGCTCACGACGCGCTTCGCCTCGGTCAGGCGCGGGCCCTCGCCGGCCGGGGCGCTGTCGCGCCCTACGACGCTGCGCCCTGTGCCGGCGCCCTGCGCGCGCTCGCGCGTCTCGACGGGCGCGGAGGCGCCCGCGCCGGCCGCCGCCGGGTCCACGCTGCCGGCCTTGAGCTGGGCCATGGCCGGCCGCCCCTTGGGAGCGAGCGTCGCCACCGCCTTGCCGCCGTAGATCGCCTTCACCACCCGCAGCGCGCCGCCCTCGAGCGAGGCCGCCTGGCCGTCCGCCACGAAGCCGCTCCCGAGGCGGATGGCAACGCGCGTCCCGACCTCGCGCCCCCACGCCCCGGACGCCCACAGCGCGACGTCCGCCTCCAGGCCGCCCAACGCCGCGGCCAGGGCCTCGACCGCCTCCTCCGGCTGATCAAGCGTCAGGGCCGGCGCGATCGCCACGACCTTCTCCGCGCCGTAGGGCCCATAGTCCGTCGCCTCGCCGCCGGTGCGCACCACCACCACCGACCCCGCGCCCAGGGACCGGGCCGCCGTGAGCGCCTCGAGCGTACCCTTCGCCGGCCCGTCCGCCGCGGGCTCGGCCACCACCACCGCGCGCATGCCGCCTCTCCTCTCTCGCCCGGCCGCTAGACCAGGTGCTGGGCCAGAAGGCGCTCCGCCAGGGCCTTGCCCTTGGCGGCGCCACTCTCGCCGTCGATGAACGTGCACACCGTCTTCTTCGCCTCGGGCGCGGCCACGTCCAAGACCTCCACCAGGGCCTCGCCGTCAGCGCCCAGGTCCGCGGCCGCCACGCGCTCCACCGGCTTGCGCTTGGCGGCGAGGATGTCCTTGACCTTGGCCATGCGCAGGGCGTTGTGGCCGTCGTTCGTGACGCTCAGGACGACCGGCGGCCGCTCGATGCGGATCTCCTCGACGCCGGCCTCAAGGACCCGCCGCACGCGCAGGCTGCCGTCCGCCTCCGCCGAGACGGCGCTCGCGTAGGAGATCGACGGCGCGCCCAGGCGCTCGGCCAGGGCGAAGGCCGTCTGTCCGCTGTCCCAGTCGCCGCTCTGGAGGCCGAGCAGGAGGACCTCGGGAGCGCCCGCGCGTCGCGCGGCGGCGGCGAGCACCGCGCCCACGTGGAAGGCGTCGTGAACGCCGCCCTCGTCGAGGACCAGGACGGCGTCGTCGGCGCCCGTGCTCAGGGCCTTGCGCAGGATCTCCTCGGCCTCGGGCGGCCCGTAGGAGATGACGGTAACGCGCGCACTGGCGTCGCGGTCCTTCACCATAAGCGCCGTCTCCAGGGCGTTCTCGTCGTACGGTCCCATGACGTGCGGCGCCTCCGGCACGCTTGCGTCCTTCTTGGCGCTGTCCACGCGGAACCGGCTCGGCGGTATCTCGGGGTCCAGGATGCGCTTCAGGAAGACGGCGATGTGCACTGACTTCCCCCTCACGACGTTTCATGCCGCGCCGCGCCGGCCGCTATCGCCCGGCTCCGGGGCCATCGGATACCATGGAGACGAAACTCGCCCGTCCTGCCCCCGCCGATCCTCACGCATGGAGGCGACCGGTCACGCGCTCGCATCCCTACCCTACCGCATCGCGCCCCGGGGCGCGATGACCGAGTCCAGGCCTCAAGGGCCGCGCCCGCGTTCGGAGACGCGGGCGTGAGCGCACCCATGCGCCGCATCCTCCTCCTGGGGGGCGGCGGCGTGCGCGTACCGCGTCTCGTGCATGGGCTCGTCGACCCCAGGCGCCACCTCCCGATCGAGGAGATCCACCTCTACGACGTCGACGCGGCGCGGGCCCGCGCCATGGCGCTCTTGTGCGGCGAGCTCGCGCGCGAGGCGGGCTCGCGCGTCCGCGTCGCCGTGGCGGAGGCGCTGGACGCCCTGCCGCGGGTCGACCACATCCTGACCGCGATCCGGCCCGGCGGCGAGATC
>JAKASY010000621.1 GCA_021817625.1 Bacillota bacterium
CGCCGCTGGGCGCGCGCCACCATCGCCGCGACGCTCTCCGCCGTCACGTAGTCGCCGCCGCCCAGGCCGGCCGGGTCCTCGATGTCGGCGAGCGGGCCGAGCTCGGCCTGCACAGCCGCCGCGGCGCCCCTCCCGAGGAGGCCGTACAGGTCGAGCGTGAGAAACGCGCTCGGCGCCGTGAGCGCGGACTCGGCCACGGGCAGGAGCGCCGCCGCCGGCGTGCTCGCGAGCGGCGCCGCCCCCGCCGGCGCGGTCGGCACTGCGCGCGTGCCCGCGACCGAGACGCCCAGGGCGCGCAGGGCGTCGGCGAGACGCGTCGCGGCGGTCAGGGCGGCGTCAGGAGCGGACACGGTGATCGTCGCCGGAGCGGGCAGTGCTGCCGCACCGCCCACCACGAACGCGTCGGTGCCCTCTTGCCAGACGGCGGAGAGGCCACCTGCCGGCGCGGCCGGGCCGCCCGGGTCGAGCGCGGCCTGGACGGGGGCGCCGGCCGGCACGACGGTTGCCGCGCCCCCGCCCGCGCGCACGAGGATGCCGACCTGATCCTGGTCCACGGCCAGGGGGGAGAGCGGTGGGGCGGTTACGCCGCTCGCGCTCTCCCACGGCAGGTCGGGCGGGTAGGCCTGGCCGCCCCAGCCGGGGATCGGGCCAGAGACGGCCTCGAGCGGGCCGCTCACGCGCCGGATGCCCGCCTTGGCGACGGCCTGCGCGAGCGCGGCCAGGGACGCGTCGTCGAGGCTCGGGTCCCACCGTCCGTCGAGGACCAGGGCGCCGCGCAGCACGCCGCCCGACCGCCGACCGCTCGTGAGCAGCTCGGCGCTCGGCGCGGCGGCGTCGCGGGAGAGCGCGGCCAGGGCGACCGCGAGGCGGGGCAGGAGGCCGGCGCGCAGCCGGACACTGCCGTTGAGCTGCCACGCGGTGCGCCCGGCGCCCGGTCCTGACAGCTGCACCACGGCGCCGCCCACGACCTCCTCGGGTGTGATCGCCCCGAGCGCGCCGCTCAGGGCCGGCGGCAGGGACGCCGGCGCGGTGTCGGGCGCGCCGGCAGCGGGGGCGGCGGCCGTCTCGTCCGGGTAGCTCGCGACAGCGACCGTCATGGCGTCGATCGGCGTCTCGGCCGCCTGGAAGAACTGGCCGGCCGGAAGGCCGTCGATGAGGACGGCGAAGGCGATGAGGTCGCCGTCTCTCGCGTGCGCGTAGCCCGCGTAGTTCCACTGGTTGTTCAGGTTTCCCGTCTTGAGCCAGACCGTGCCGTCGGCGGCGGTGTTGTCCATGAGGCCGCACAGGAAGCTGCACTGGTCGGTGCGGCCGACGTGGATGAGCGAGTGCTCGAAGACGCCGAACCACGGCTGGTGGGCGCTGTAGGCGAGGAGCGCGACGACGTCGGCGGCGCTCGCCTCGTCCAGCGGCGAGAGGCCCGAGCCGTCCACATGCACCGAGCCCTCGGCGATGGCGTGGCTGTCGAGGAAGGCGGCGATGGCGGCCTGCGCCGCCGCGGCGCTGCCGACGCCGGAGCGCCGCGCGCCCAGGGCGCGGAACAGGCTCTCCGCCATGCTGTTGACCGAGAACGTGTTCTGGATCTGCAGGTACTTCGTCAGGGGCTTCGAGCGGTGGACCAGGAGCGTTCGCGCCCCCGCCGGCAGGGCGCCCGTCGCGGCGGGCGCCGCAAAGCGCACGCCGTCGCGCTCGAGGATCCCCTGGAACGTGGCGGCCGTGAGGAGGACGGGCTCGGCCAGCGTGAGGTAGTCGTCGAGGGCCGGCGCGCCGAGCGGGATGACGCCGGTGACGGCGAAGGCGTTCGTGCCCGGCGGCGCGGTGATGGCCAGCGTGTCCGCTCCCCCGGCCGCGCCGGTGACGGCGCGGTCCGTCACGCTCAGGAGGCTCTTCGGCGGCATCGCGCTCGGGTTGTACGGGTTCACGCTCACGTGCGCCGGGTCGCCCGCCGCCGGGCCGGGCGTGACCACGATGTGCACCTCGTCGCGCCCCGAGGTGAGGGCGGAGATCGGCGCCGCGTAGGAGAACGGCAGGTTGCCGATCGGCCACGCGGTGCCGGGCTGGGTGGGCCCGAACGCCGTCGAGACGCCCACGACCCGGCTCGCCGCGTGGACCTTCGAGGCCACGACGCGCGCCATCGTCTCGAGCGTGCGGCCGCCGTCGGCCTCGAGCCAGGGGTCGCCGCCGCCGACGAGGTAGATCGCGCCCGGGGACCCCTGGCCCATGGCCACCGTGGTCGTGTAGCGGAAGCCCGGTCCGAGGGCCGACAGGGCGGCGGCCGAGGTGAAGAGCTTGTTCACCGACGCCGGCGTGAGCCGCCAGTCGGGATGGATGGCGGCGAGCGGCCGCCCCGTCGTGACGTCGTAGGCGTACGCCGAGACGGCCGCGTTCTGAAGCTGCGGCGCCGCCGCGATCGCGGCCTGCCAGGCGCCCTGCAGCGCGGTGCGCGGCGTGACGGCCGGCGGCGCCGCGGCCGCCATGCCACCGCCGGCCGCCGACGGGGGTGCGACCAGGGCCGTCAGGGCCGCGGCCAAGGCGCCCGTGGCAAAGAAGGATCCCGCGGGTCGTCGCCCGCCCGGCGG
>JAKASY010000622.1 GCA_021817625.1 Bacillota bacterium
GCGGGCTGGGGCACCCCGGCGGCTTCCTGGAGCGGCTGGCCGAAGGCACGCTCCTCGGACACGTCGTCGAGCATGTGGCCCTGGAGATGCAGGCCCTTGCGGGATGTCCGGCCTACTACGGCAAGACGCGCCAGGACCGCGGCAGCGTCTACCACGTCGTGTTCGAACACGCGTGCGCCGAGCTTGGCCTGGCCGCCCTGGAGGCGGCCGTGCGCCTTGTCTCCGACCTGCGCGACGGTGCCGACGTGGACGTGGCGGCGGGCCTGGAGGCCCTGCGTGCCCTGCTGGCGGAGCACGGCGCCGGCCCCAGCACCCAGGCCCTCGTGGCGGCGGCGCGGGCGCGCGGGATCCCTGTCCGCCGCCTCGGCGAGGGCTCCTGGCTCCAGTTCAGCCATGGCCGCCACCAGCGCCGCGTGCGGGCCGCCGTAACCAGCCGCACATCGGCGCTGGCCGTGGACCTGGCCGGCGACAAGACGATGACCAAGCGGCTGCTGCGCGCAGCCGGGCTGGCCGTGCCGGACGGCGAGGTGGCAGGAACCGCCGCCGAGGCCGTGGCCGCCGCCCGCCGTCTCGGCTTTCCGCTCGCCGTCAAGCCCGTGGACGGCAACCACGGCCGGGGCGTGACGCTACGCATCGGCAGCATACCAGAGGTGCGGGCGGCCTACCGCCTCGCCCGCCAGCACGCCGAGCGCGTGATCGTCGAGCGCTACGTCGCCGGCCGGCAGTACCGGGTGCTGGTGGTCGGGGGGCGGATGGTCGCCGCGGCCGAGCGGCTGCCGGCGCAGGTCGTCGGAGACGGCGCCAGCACCATCGCCGCCCTGGTGGCGCGGACCAACGCGGACCCGCTCCGTGGCCTCGGCCATGAGCGTCCGCTGACGCGCATCGCCCTCGGCGAGCCGGCCATCGCCCTGCTGGCCCGCTCGGGCCTGACGCCGGCCAGCGTGCCGGCGGCCGGTGAGGCTGTCCTGCTCACGGAGGCGGCCAACCTCTCGACGGGCGGCACCGCCGTCGATGTGACGGAGGCCGTCCACCCGACCGTCGCCGAGGCCTGCCGGCGGGCGGCGGCCGTGGTGGGCCTCGACGTCGCGGGCGTCGACCTTGTGCTGGAGGACATCGCCGCGCCGCTACCGGCAACGGGGTGGGGCGTCATCGAGGTCAACGCCTCGCCGGGCCTGCGCATGCACCACCACCCCTCGGCCGGGCGCAGCCGGGACGCCGCCGGCGCCATCGTCGACTGGCTGTACCCGCCGGGCAGCCCCACCGGCATCCCCTTGGTCGCCGTCACGGGCACCAATGGCAAGACCACCACAGCTCGCCTGGCGGCGGCGGCCATGGCGGGAGCCGGCCTGCGGGTGGGCCTGACCAGCACCGACGGGGTCTGGGTCGGCGGGGAGCGGCGCCGGGCGGGCGATTGCGCGGGGCCGGAGAGCGCCCTGGACCTGCTTACCGACCCCGAGATCGACGCCGCCGTGCTGGAGACGGCGCGCGGGGGCATCCTGCGCGGCGGTCTGGCCTTCGAGCACTGCACGGTGGCCGTCGTCACCAATATCTCCGCCGACCACCTGGGCCAGGACGGGGTCGACACGCTTGCGGACCTGGCGCACGTCAAGTCCCTCCTCGTGGAGTCCGTGGCGCCCCATGGCTTCGCGGTTCTCAACGGGCAGGACCCGTGGGTCGCCGCCATGGCACCACGCTGCCGGGGGCGGGTGGCCTACTTCGGCCTGCGCGCCGAGCACCCCGTGCTGCGGGCGCACATGGCGGCCGGTGGCGTTGCGGCCTACATGCGCGACCGCGGCCTGGCGTACTTCGACGGACGCGCGGAGCGCGTTCTCTGACCCCAGGCGGAGCTGGGCCTTGGCGCGGCCCCTTACAACCTCCTGAACGCGCTGGCCGGAGCCCTGGCCGCACTCTGCGCGGGAGTCCCCGAGCCCGTGGTGGAAGGCGCCCTGCGCCGCTTCGGGCGGGAGCTGCCGAATCACGGCCGCTTCGAGGTGCGCGACGTGGCAGGGATCACCGTGGTGATGGACTATGGCCACAACCCGCGTGGGATTGCGGGCACGCTCGTGGCCGCCCGCCGCGCCGCCGCCGGTCGGCTGATCGCCGTACTCGGGGTTCCCGGCGACCGCCGCGACGACCTGATCCTTGCGGCAGGCCGCACCGCGGCGCTCTGCGACGCCGTCGTGGTGCGCGAGGATGCGGACCTGCGCGGGCGCCAGCCGGGCGAGGCCGCGACGCTGCTGATGCTCGGCGCCGAGCAGGCTCGCGTGCGCCGTGATCGCGTCGAGGTGGTCTTGGACGAGTGCGCGGCGGTGAGCCGCGCCCTTGCCCGCGCCCTGCCCGGGGACACCGTGGTGGCCTTCTTCGAGCGGCGCACGGCCGTGGAGGCGGCGCTCAGCGCCCCGATAGCCGCCCCTGTCGCCGCGGGGGGATAGTTCGCCAGGGATGGCGAATCGTAGGCCCCGTGCGCGTAGCAGCCAAGATCAACCTCAACCTGCGGGTCGGCGAGCGCCGTGCGGACGGCTACCATGCCGTGCGGACGGAGATGCAATCCGTCGCCCTGTTCGATGTCGTGA
>JAKASY010000623.1 GCA_021817625.1 Bacillota bacterium
GCGCGATCGGGTACGACAAGGAGCGGTGACCATGGACCACCCGGTGGAGGAGAGCGCGCGTGCGCTGGGCCTCGGGGACGACGATTGGGAACCATACGGCTGGCACTTCGGCAAGGTGACATGGCGGGGCCTCGAGGACGCCGGCGTGCTGGGTCCCCGCACGGGGCAGGCAAGAGCCGGCGGGAAGCTTGTCCTGGTCACCGCGATCAACCCGACGCCTCAGGGCGAGGGCAAGACCACAACCAGCATCGGCCTCGCGGACGCCGTGTCCCTGCTCGGCCGGCGCGCGGTCGTCGCCCTGCGCGAGCCCTCGCTCGGGCCGTCCCTTGGGCAGAAGGGCGGCGGCACCGGCGGCGGTCGCTCGCAGCTCGTGCCGTCGGACCGCATCAACCTGCACTTCACCGGCGACATCCACGCCGTGACCAGCGCGAACAACTTCCTCGCGGCGATGATCGACAATGCGCTCCAGTTCGGCACGAGCACCCTCGACCCACGGCGTGTGGCGTTCCGCCGCGCGCTCGACATGGACGACCGGGCGCTGCGCAGCGTCGTCGTCGGCCTTGGCGGCCGGAGCGGCGGCGTGCCGCGCGAGGAGGGCTTCGTCATCACCGCCGCCTCGGAGATCATGGCCATCCTGGGGCTGGCGAACGGCCTCGAGGATCTCGAGCGGCGGCTGGGCGCCATCGTCGCGGGCTTTGCCCGCGACGGCGCCCCGGTGCGGGCCGCGGACCTCGGCGCCGCGCCAGCCATGGCCGCGCTCCTGGCCGACGCCCTCAGGCCCAACCTGGCCCACACCCTGGCGGGCACGCCGGCCGTGGTCCATGCCGGGCCGTTCGCCAACATCGCCCACGGCACGAGCAGCATCCTCGGCACCCGGCTGGCCCTTGCCAAGGCCGACGTGGTGGTCACGGAGGCCGGCTTCGGCGCCGACCTCGGGGCCGAGAAGTTCATCGACCTGGTCAGCCCAACGGGTGGCTTCGCGCCCGACGCGGTCGTCATCGTTGCGACCGTCAGGGCCCTGGCGCACCACGGTGGTGCCGCGCCCGACGCCGCGCCCGCCGAGCGGATGGCCGCCCTGGAGCGCGGCCTCGCGCACCTCGGCGCGCATCTGGACATGCTCGGCCGCACGGGCCTGCCGCGCGTGGTGGCCCTGAACCGCTTCGCCGACGACGCGGACGAGGCGATCGAGTGCGTGCGCCGGTTCGCGAGTGGGCGCGGCGTCGCCTGCGCGGTGAACAGCGCCTATCGCGAGGGCCCTGAAGGGGCCCGCGCCCTGGCCGAAGCGGTGCTGGGCGTGCTGGAGGCGCCTCGCCCGGCCGGCGTGCCCGTGCCCTTCTATCCGCCGGGAACGCCAACGGAGGAGGCGCTGGAGCGCGTCGCCCGCGATGTCTACGGGGCGGCGGGCGTCGTCTACGAGAAGGGAACACGGTCCGCCCTCCGCCGCTTCGCCGACACCGGCTACGGCAGCCTGCCGGTCTGCGTGGCCAAGACCCAGTACTCGCTCACGGACGACCCAAGCGTACGGAACGTGCCCACAGCGCCGTGGCAGCTCCACGTGCGGGAGCTCCGCCTGAGCGCCGGCGCCGGCTTCGTCGTTGCCGTCACGGGCGACATCCTGACCATGCCTGGCCTGCCCAAGGCGCCCCAGGCCCTGGCGATCGCCGTCACGGCGAGCGGCGAGGTGGTCGGCATCCGGTAATGAAGGCCAGGCGCCCTTGGCGACGCCCGGGCGCGCCGCCGGGTCCGACGCCTTGGCCGGCGCGTCGTGCGAAGGGGGCTCGGAAGGTGCGCGCGATGGTCGTCACAAACCCTGGCCGCCCGCTCGAGGAGCGCATCCTGCCCGAGCCCCAGCCCGGTCCGGGGCAGGTGCGCGTCCGCGTCGACGCCTGCGGCGTCTGCCGCACCGATCTGCACATCGCCGACGGCGAGCTCGCCGTACCCGCCCTGCCGCGGGCGCCGGGGCACGAGATCGTCGGCGTGGTCGAGGCCCGGGGCGAGGGCGTGGGCGCGCCTGCGCTCGGCGAGCGCGTCGGCGTGCCGTGGCTTGCCTGGACGTGCGGCGTCTGCGCCGACTGCCAGCGCGGCCGGGAGAACCTCTGCGAGGCGGCCCGCTTCACGGGCTTTCACGCCGACGGCGGCTTCGCCGAGAAGGTCGTGGCCTTCGCCGACTTCGTGTACCCGCTTCCGGACACGCTTGGCGACGACGCCCACGTCGCACCCCTGCTGTGCGCCGGGCTCATCGGCTACCGCTCCCTGCGCCTCGCCGGCGACGCACTGCGCGTCGGCCTCTACGGCTTCGGCGCCGCCGCCCACATCCTGGCCCAGGTGCTCCGCCACCAGGGTCGGGAGGCCTACGCGTTCACCCGCCCCGGCGACCACGAGGGCCAGGCCTTCGCCCGAAGCCTCGGGGCGGTGTGGGCGGGCGGCTCCGACGAGCTGCCGCCGCGGCCGCTCGAGGCAGCCATCGTCTTCGCGCCAGTCGGCGCCCTTGTGCCGCAGGCTCTCAAGGCGGTCGACCGCGGCGGCCGAGTCGTCCTGGGCGGCATCTACATGACGGACATAGATCGGA
>JAKASY010000624.1 GCA_021817625.1 Bacillota bacterium
GCCGGTCGGTCGGCGTGAGCGCGCTGGCCATCCGACTTGCTGGCGCCTGCCTGATCGCCGCGGCGGCGGCCGGCGCCGGCCTTGAGGCGGCCGCGCGGGCGCGGCGGCGCGTGGCCGAGCTGCGCGCCCTCGTCCTGGCGGTGAGCGTTGTGCGAAGCGAGGTCGCCTTCGCCGTGAGCCCCCTACCCGGCGCGCTCCGCCGCGCCGGGCGCGCGGCCGGTGGCGAGGTCGAGGCGGTGCTCGCGCAGGCGGCACGCGGCCTCGAGCACGGCGCCGGCGGCCCGGAGGCGGTGTGGCGGGAGGCGGTGCGTACAAGGCGGCGGCGCCTCTCGCTGCACGACGACGATCTCGTGCCGATGGACGAGCTGGCCCTAAGCCTGGGCCGCTCCGATCGGGAGGACCAGACGCTGCACCTCGAGCGCGCGGCGGCCCGCCTCGGCGCCCTCGCGGACCGGCTCGAGCCGGAGGCCGAGCGCGCCGCCCGCCTGATGCGGGCCCTGGGGCTCCTCGGCGGGCTGGCGGCGGCGATCCTCGTCCTGTAGGGGGAGAGCGCGGTGAGCATCGACCTCGACCTCGTGTTCAAGGTGGCGGCCATCGGCATCGTCGTGGCGTTCATCGAGGTCGTGCTCACGAAGGCGCACCGCGACGAGTTCGCGCAGGTCATCACCCTGCTCGGGATCGCCACGGTGTTTCTGGTCGTGGCCCAGTTCCTCGCCCACTTCTTCCAGGCCGTGCGCAGCATCTTCAACCTTTGAGGCGGGAGGGAGCGCGTGGCGACCATCGCGCAACTCGCTGGCGCGGGCCTGATGGCCGCCCTGCTCCTGAGCATCGTGCGCCAGCACAGCCCGCCGTTCGCCGTCGCCCTGTCGCTCGCGGTCGCCGTGGCCATCTTCCTGTTCCTGCTGCCGGACCTCGTGGAGGTCGTACGCCTGGTGCAGGGATACGCGCTCGCGGGCGGCATCGCCGAGCGACTTCTGGGCGCGGTGATGAAGGTGCTGGGCATCGCCTACCTGACGGAGCTGGCGGCAGGCGTCTGCCGCGACGGCGGTGAGCCGGCCCTCGCCCAGCGCATCGAGCTCGGGGGCAAGATCCTCATCCTCCTGCTCGCGGTACCCGTGCTGAACGCCGTCCTGGCCCTGGTCCTGCGTCTTTTGCCCTGAGGGAAGGGGGCTAAGCCACGATCCGCCCGGGACGACTTCTGGCCGCCGCCGCGGCCGCGGGCTGCCTCTGCCTTCCGGCCGCCGCGGCGGCCGCCCCGCCGCGCGCGCCCGTCTCGCCGCTCGCGCCGACCGCGCCGACGGCGCCCGCGCCTCCGCCGTCGCCGACGCTGCGGCCCAGCACGCAGAGCGCGCCGCCGGGCTCGAGCGGCAGCGCGGCCGGCGCAGGCGCGTCGTCGGCCGGCGCTTCGGGCAGCCCTGGGACCTCCGGGCCCGGCGGCAGCTCCGCGACGCAGGCGCTCGTGCGTGAGGCAATGCGCACCCTGCCGACCGGTCGCCTGGACAGCGTGCTGAGCGCCGTGTCTGCGCAGGCGGGCGGCGTGGCCCTGCCGAGCCTCGCGGCCACCGTGGACGCCCTCGCCCGCGGCCGGCTTCCCCTCTCGCCGAGAGCGCTTCTGTCGATCGTGCTGCGGGACTTCGGGCGCGAGGTGACGGTGGAGGCGGCGCTCCTGGGGAGGCTCATCATCCTCGCCGTGGGCGCCGCCCTGCTCGAGCTCCTCGGCCGCTCGCTCGGCCGGGAGGAGGCGGCCCGCCTGGGCGCCACGGTCGTGAACCTGGCGCTCGTGGCTCTTGCCCTCGCCTCGTTCAGCGTGGGCTTCGCCCTGGCGCGCACCGTCGTCGCCGACCTCGACGGCCTGATGGAGGCGGTCCTCCCGCTCATGATCGGCCTGCTCGCGGCAATGGGCGCGGTCACCTCCGCCGCCCTCTTCCAGCCGCTCGTCCTCGGCGCGACGGAGCTCATCGGCCATGCGGTGGCCAACCTGGCGCTGCCGCTGCTCTACGTGGGCGGGGTGCTCGAGGTGGTCGGCCGCATCACGCCCTACCGGCTGAGCGCCGTCGCGGGCCTCGTGCGGGCGGCCGGCCTGTGGGTGCTCGGCGGCGCGCTCACGGTGTTCCTGGGCGTCATCGTGGTCGCCGGCAGCCTCGGGCCGGTGAGCGACGGCCTCACCCTCAAGGCCGGGAAGTTCCTGGCCAACGCCTTCATCCCCGTGGTCGGCAAGATGTTCGCCGACGCCGCCGAGATGGTCATGGGCACCTCGCTCCTCCTGAAGAACGCCGTGGGCGCCGTCGGGCTCGTTGCCCTCCTGGTCCTTCTCGCCCTGCCGGTGACCAAGCTCCTCGCCATCAGCTTCACGTACCGCCTGGCCGGGAGCGCGGTGGCGCCCGTGGGCGCGGGCGCGGTGCCCGACGTGCTGGGCTCGATGGCCCAGACGCTGGTGTTCGTGGCTGTGGCCGTCGGCGCCATGGCCATGATGTGCTTCATCGCCCTGGCCGCGCTCATGTCGGCGGGAAGCGCGGGGGTGCTGCCGTGAGCGCGGCGCTCTCGCACTGGGGGCGCAGCCTGGTGGCG
>JAKASY010000625.1 GCA_021817625.1 Bacillota bacterium
ATGGCCCAGATCACCGGCGCCGGGCCGTTGATCGTCATCGACGTCGAGACCTGGTCGAGAGGGATGCCGTCGAACAGCGTCTCCATGTCCGCCAGCGTGTCGATGGCCACGCCCTCGCGCCCCACCTCGCCCAGGCTCTGCGCGTCGTCGGAGTCGTAGCCCATGAGCGTCGGCATGTCGAACGCGACCGACAGGCCCGTCTGCCCCTGGTCGAGGAGGAAGCGGAAGCGCTCGTTCGTCTGCCGGGCCGTGCCGAAGCCGGCGAACTGCCGCATGGTGAACATCCGGCCGCGGTAGAGGTTGGGGTGGATGCCGCGCGTGAACGGGTAGGCGCCCGGCCTGCCCAGGTCGCGCGCGTAGTCGAAGCCCGGCAGGTCGTCGGGTGTGTACAGGACGTCGACCGGCTCGCCCGAGAGGCTCGTGAAGCGCGCCTTGCGCTCGCCCGCGGTCGCGCCGTCGCTCCTCTTCCTCTCCCCATCGCTCACGCTGCTCTCCCCCTTCGCCCGCCGCCCCATGCGTCGCGGGCTCTCAAGCCGCCGCCCACATGGTACGGCATTCGCGCCCGCAAAGCCGACTCCTCGTGCGCCTGCCGCGGGCGGCGCGCGCATTGACCCTCCTGGACAAGGCTTCCTACAATGGCAGCAAGGCGTCGAACGCCGTCGACAAAGGAGGCCGTGCGTCGTGACGCAGGCGGCCACGCGGCGGCGCCCGGGCCGCCGCGCGATTCGCAGCGCCCTATTCGCGCTTGTGCTCGCGCTGCCCGCCGCGACGGCGGGCGCGGCCCGGGCCGCCGCGACCGCGGCACCCGGCCTGGGCGGCCGGCTTTCGCAGGATGTCGCCGCCGCCGCGCAGAGCGGCGCCCTCGTCTCGGCGGCCGTCCTGGACGGCGCGGGCGGCCGCCTTCTGGGCGGCTACGACGCGGGCGCGCGGCTGACCCCGGGCACCTCCTGGGCGGCGGTCACTGGCGCCGCCGCGCTTTGGCGGCTTGGCCCGGCGACGGCGGTGGAGAGCGCGGTGATGGGCCCGGTGCCGCGCAGGGGCACGGTGCTTGGCAACCTGGTATTGGTGGGCGGCGGCGACCCCTTCCTGTCCGCGGCCCAGATCGGCGCCATGGCCGCCTCGCTGGCGGCGCGCGTCCAGGTCGTGACGGGCGGCGTCCTCGCCGACGGCGCCCTCTTTGGCTACCCACAGATTCCGCCCGGCTGGCCCCTGTCCGACACCCAGGGCGACGCCGAGCCGCCGGTGGCCGCGCTCTCGGTGGCTGGCGACGCGGTCACCGTCACCGTCGCGCCGGCGAAGACCGCCGGCCTGCCGGCGCGCGTGGTCGAGAGCCCCGCGGGCCTCGTGCCCGTGACGGGCCAGGTCGCGACCGTCAAGGCTGCCAAGGCCTCCGCGGGCGCGCCCGTGTTCGTGCCGGGCGCCTCCTCCCTCGCCCTGTCCGGCTCGATCGCCGTCGGGGCGACGCCGGTCGTGCACGTCCTCTATCCCCCGGACCCCGGACGCCTGGCCGCGCTCCTCCTGAGGAGCGACCTCCGGCGCGACGGTGTCTCCGTGCAGGGCGCGGTGGGCACGGGCGCGCCGGTGACGGGGAGCGTGGCGCTCGCGCACGTGCTCTCGCCGCCGCTCTCGGCATGGATGCCCGCCCTCTGGGCGCCGGCGGCCGACGGCGGGCCGCCCTCGCCGCTGGCGGCGGAGGACATGCTTCGCCTCCTGTGCGGGCCGAGCGCCAGGTCGGCGTGCGGCGTCCCCGCGGACCAGAAGCAGATCTTGCGCTTCCTCGCCGCCGTAGGGGCCGACACCAGCACGAACGCCGCGGACGGCAGCGGCCGCGCCCTGACGGACAGCGCCTCGGCCCAGACCCTGGCCCGTGTCCTCTACGTCGCCGGGCTGCACGCCTGGGGCGCACCGCTCTTCGCCTCCCTCCCGCCGCTCGCCGCCTCCCTGCCTGGCGCGCCCGCGGGAGCGATCGGCGTGTTCTCCCAGTGGAGCGGCAATGTCTCCCTCCTGGCGCGCGTGCCGACGGGCACGGCCGGCGCGGCCGGTCGCCTGGTGGCCCTGCTCGTCGCCGGCCTCGGGAGCCCCGCCCTGGCCCAGAAGACCGCCCTCGCCGTCGTGCAGAGCGCGGCCGGCGTCGCCGCAGCGCCGCCCAAGGCGACCCACCAGGCTCCCGCCGCCGGCCAGGACGTCGCGGCGCGGGCCGCCGGCGCGCTCGGGGCGGCCCTCGACCTGGCCGGGCCCGGAGCCGAGACCGCCGTCACCGCCTGGCCCGTCGGCGCCAAGGCGCCGGCGGTCAACCTCGACGGCGACGCGCTCATGCCGGCGACGGGCACCGTGCCCCTGTTCGTGGCGGCGCAGGCGCTGCCGGGCGCTGCGGCCACCACGCGCCTGACCACCCGGGTGGTCGTCGACGGCACCCTGTCGGGCACCACCCTGAACGGCAGCATCGGCCTCGTGGGCGGCCTCGACCCAACCCTGAGCGGCACTGCGCTGAGCGCCCTGGCCCAGCAGGTGGCCGCGCTCGGGGTGCGGCGCGTGACCGGGGGCGTGGCCG
>JAKASY010000626.1:0-2237 GCA_021817625.1 Bacillota bacterium
TTCATGCTGGCCGAGCCTACGCGCCGGGCCCGCCGCGCATGACGCCATGCGAAGGGCGGCGCCTCGCGCGCCGCCCGCTGCCGCCAGGGACCCTCAGGACAGGTGGAACATGCCCAGGGCCCGGATGCGCTTGTCAACGCCGATCAGGCAGTCGTACATGCTGACGCCGACCAGTTCGCACACCGCCGCCACGTAGCACAAGGAATTGCCGACCTCGGTCTCGACCAGCTCGCGGCAGTCCGAGCAGAGTTCGCCGCGCACGTGACTGTCGAGGACACGCCCCAACTCTTCGAGCGAGGCGACCTCCGGCACTCGCTGTCTGCCGGCCTCGATGCGAATGCAGCCACACTGGGTGACTGCACGAGTAATTGCCCGCTGGACACGCATGGAGGACTCATTGAGCTTCGTGACCGCGTCCAAGATCGATTTATTCTGAACTAGATGGGAAGAAACCGACGCCTGAAAATCATCACAGAGGAGATCCCGCACGGTCCTACCTCCCCCGCTAGCGGCTGCGACCCATCGTAGCAAACGCTTGGTTCACGGTCAACGCGTTGGTGGGGGCAGGGCGGGCACGGCGGCGTGTGCATTTTTTCCCACGCTTGGGGCACGGTAGGCGGTACGGGCGAGGACCCGTGAGGATCCGTTTGGGACCGTCCCGGGCGGTCTAGCAGACGTGGCCGCCACCACTGCGGCCTGCGTTGTACGGACGCGGGCTCTCCTCTATAATCGTCGCGGCGGGAGGTGCACTCCCAATGAACGTGCGGCGCTTGTTCCGCTGGCTGTTCGCGCTGGCGGGCCTCGGGGTTGGCCTCTGGGCGGCGAGCGGCCTTCGCTCCGTGGCGTCCGCCCTCCTGCCCTGGCGGCCCTCCGTGTCGGCGGTCGCCGCCGACGCCGCATTCGCCGTCGTGGGCGGCTTCGCGGGCATCGTGGTCGGCGGTCTGGTCGACCGGTGGGAGGCGGCGTTTAGGACCTGGGTGTTCGGCCGGCTGGCGCGCGTGACGGCGGTCGAGGCCGCAAGCGGCGCGCTCGGCGCCCTGGTCGGCCTGGCGGCCGGCGCCCTCCTGGCGGTGCCGGCGAGCGGGCTCAGGCCCGTGGGGTCGCTCGTCGCCCTGGTCCTGAGCGTGGTCCTGGGGTACGCGGGTCTTCTGGCCGGCCTGCGCCTGCGCGACCAGCTGCCCACGCTCGAGGGCCTGCGCGGTCATGGGCGCGGTCAGGCACCGCGTTCGAACGCCAAGATCCTGGACACGAGCGCGATCATCGATGGCCGCATCGCCGATCTGTGCCGCACGGGGTTCCTTGAGGGGCCGCTTCTCGTACCCGCGTTCGTGCTCGAGGAGCTTCGCCACATCGCCGACTCCGGCGACGCGCTCAGGCGCAACCGGGGCCGGCGCGGCCTTGACGTCCTGCACCAGATCCAGAAGGAGCGCGGCGTCCAGCTGCAGGTGCTGGAGCGGGAGGCCGGCGAGGCTTCGGGCGAGGTCGACGCGCGCCTCCTGCGCCTGGCGCAGCGCCTCGGGGCGAAGATCGTGACCAACGACTTCAACCTGAACAAGGTCGCGGGCCTTCAGGGCCTGAGCGTGCTCAACATCAACGAGCTGGCGAACGCGATGAAGCCCGTCGTCCTGCCCGGCGAGGAGATGGTCGTGCGGGTGATCAAGGACGGCAAGGAACTTGGACAGGGCGTGGCGTACCTCGACGACGGGACGATGATCGTGGTGGACGGCGGCAAGCGCTACATCGGCGATGACGTCGGCGTGCTCGTGACGAGCGTTCTCCAGACCGCGGCGGGCCGCATGATCTTCGCCCGGCCCAAGACCGTCGAGGCGCCTGCGCAGGCCCAGTCCTGAGGGCGGGGCGCCGCGCCCCCGGGAGGCGAGCACGGCGCGAGCGGCGGCGATCGTGGTGGCCGCGGGCAGCGGACGCCGGTTCGGGGCGCCCAAGCAGCGGGCGCTCCTGCTCGGGCGTCCGCTCTACCAGCACGCCGTGGCCGCGCTGGTCAGCCACCCGGCGGTCGGGGCGCTCGTGCTCGTGGTGCCGGCGGGCGAGGAGGACGGCTTCCGATGTGAGCTGGCCGAGGCGGGGCTCGCCCCGGCCGTGCGCGTGGTGGCGGGGGGCGCGACGCGCACCGAGTCCGTGGGCCGAGGGCTCGACGCCCTGACGGGGGCGGGGGGCGTCGAGGCCGAGGTCGTGCTCGTGCACGACGCCGCGCGCCCGCAGGCGCCCGCGGAGCTGGT
>JAKASY010000626.1:2247-2548 GCA_021817625.1 Bacillota bacterium
GTCGACGCCCTGCTCGCGGCCGTGGCCGGCGGGGCCGACGGGGCCGTGCCCGTGCTCGAGACGGCCGACACCCTGCGCTGGCGCGGGCGCGCCGGCGGGCCCGAGCGGGCGGAGGTGGGGCGGGTGGCGACGCCGCAGGCGTTTCGCGCCGCGCCCCTGGTCCAGGCCCACGCCCGCGCCGCGGCCGCGGGGCAGGCCGCGACCGACGATGCCCTCCTGGTCGAGGCCGCCGGCGGCCGCATCGCCACCGTGGCCGCCGACAGCCGGAGCGAGAAGGTGACGCGGCCGGAGGATCTGGCCG
>JAKASY010000627.1 GCA_021817625.1 Bacillota bacterium
TCGGCCTGCGCTGGACCGACATGGACCTCAGCGCCGGGCGCTTGGAGGTCCGCGTCCAACGTCAATACCGCCCCCGCGAGGGTGTCCAGCAACGCGAGACCAAGGAGCACCGGGGCGCAAGACCCCTCGAACTAACGCCCGAGGAAGTGGAGGTCCTCCGGACGCACCGCGCCAGGCAGGACGGAGAGCGCGAGCGCCTCGGCACGGAGTGGCACGAGAACGGCCTGGTTTTCGCCTCCGAAACGGGCACGCCGCTGAACCCCAGGAACGTGCAACGCTTTCTCGACGCCGCCCTCCGCCGCGCCGGGCTGCCCGACGTGCGCTTCCACGACCTGCGCCACACCGCCGGTACGCTGCTGATGCGGCACGATGGCCGCGTCGTGGCCGCCCAACACCGCCTGGGCCACGCACGCGCCAGCACCACCCTCAACGCGTACGGCCATGCCCTCCCCGGTGATCAGCGCGAGGCCACGTCACGGATGCTGGCGGCGATCCAGCGGGAACGTGCCGCCACACCACAACAGCCCGCAGGCCAAGATATTTCGCCACACGAAGGTTAGCAAAATGTTTGCAAAACGACCGGAAGCCCCCAGGTTCTTCCTGGGGGCTTCTCTGTAAGCCTTGCGGCTCAATGCTTGCTATGGTGGGCGCGGCTGGTTTCGAACCAGCGACCTCTCGGATGTGAACCGAGCGCTCTAACCGCTGAGCTACGCACCCGCGCCGCCCAGTATAAGGCCAGCCTCGCGGCGCCGGCAAGCGCGGCGCTAGCCCGCTAGCCGCCAGCGGCGGCGACGGCGCTTCCGTACCGGGCGAGGACGGCGCCGGGACGCACCAGGTGCTGGCTCATGCCGAGCTGGCGCGGCGTCAGACCGAAGGCCAGGCCCACGAGCTGCGGCAGGTGCAGGATGGGCACGCCCAGCGGCACCCCCAGCGCGCGGGCGGCCTCCGCCTGCTGGCCGTCCAGGTTGAGGTGGCAGAGCGGGCACGGCGTGACCATGACCTCCGCCCCGTGGTTCTTGGCGTCGGCGATGTTGCGCCCAGTCATCTTCAGGCCGTTCTCCCGGTTCATCGTGATGATGGGGAAGCCGCAGCACTTGCGGGCCCCGTCGTACTCCACGGCCTCGCCGCCGAGGGTTGCGATGAGCTGCTCGAGGTACTGGTCGCGTTCCGGATGGCCGCCTCCGACCAGAGCGGACGGGCGCACCAGGTAGCAGCCGTAGAACGGCGCCACCCGCAGACCCTCCAGGGGGCGGCGGACCAGGGCGGCGACGCGCTCCAGTCCGACGTCCTCGACCAGGATCCAGAGCAGGTGCTTGATCACGGCCGAGCCGCCATACGCGTAGCCCTCCGGCTCAAGAAGCGCGTTGACCTGCTCCCGGCGAGAGGCGTCCTGCAGGCGGGCATTGCACGCGAGCATGGTGCCCGTGCAGGTGCTGCAGATCGTCATGATAGGGAGGCTGCGGCGCTCGGCCATCGCGAACGTTCGCGCGTTGATGGCGTCCGCGAGCAGCGGGTTGCGCTCGGTCAGGACGCCCGCGCCCGTGCACGCGGCGTCAAACAGCTCCGTCGGCCGGATGCCCAGCGGTTCCAGGATCAGCTTCACCGCCCGGTAGAGCTCGGGCGCGCCACCCTTGGCGACACAGCCCGGATAGTACGCGACGTCCATCCCCGGGATGCCTCCTCCCGGCGCCCGGCGGGCGCCTGCGTCGGCCGCATCAGTCGTGGTCGTGCCCGGTAGCGCGGGCCGCCCGCTCCGCCGCCGAGATGACGGCGCGCACCCGCAGGGCGCCCGGGATCGGCTTGTGGCGCAGCGGCACCTTGCCCCGGAAGAACGACCGCGCCCCGACCCCGACCCAGTCCAGCAGCTCGTCCGGGCCGCGCAGCGAGCGCACCGCGACCTGCGTCTCGTCGAGCCAGCCCGAGGCGGCGATCGTGTCGCGAAAGGCCTGGCTGTGCCGCGCGCCGTTGCTGTCCGTGAAGCCCTGCTCCATCGCGCGCCGGCGCAGCTCGACGATGCGCTCCATCGGCTTGACGTCCTTGGGGCAGACCTCGACGCAGGCGAAGCAGTGCGTGCAGTCCCAGATGCCCCCGGGCGTCCCCGCGAGGAAGGAGAGCCGCTCCCGCGCGCGGCCGTCCCGCGGATCCTCGGTGAACCGCCAGGCCTTGGCGAGCGCCGCCGGCCCCAGGAAGCGCCCGTCAACCTCCAAGCTGTTGCAGGCGGAGACGCAGGCCCCGCACAGGATGCAGGCCATCGCGTCGCGGACGCGCAGCATGTCCTCGTTGGGCACGACATACTCGCGCTCCGGCTCGGGCCCGCTCGGCTGCAGCCAGGGCTCGACGGCCCGCACCTTGCCGAAGAAGCCCTCGAGGTCGACGGCGAGGTCCTTGATCACCGGCATGTTGCCGGCCGGCTGCACCCGGATGCGGCTTCCGCCGCTCCGGCGGAGGACGTCCCCGACTTTCGTCTTGCATCCGAGGGCCGAGAGTCCGTCGATGCGCATGACGCACGATCCGCAGATGTGGCTGCGGCAGCTGCAGCGCATCGTG
>JAKASY010000628.1 GCA_021817625.1 Bacillota bacterium
GCGCGTAAAGGCGCCGCCCCCGCGCCATCCCGCCGCCTCAGTGATGCCCCTGCGGTCGGTGCCGGCCACCACGGCGGAGAGGCGGCGGTGGGCGGTCTCGACCGCGTCCGGGTCGATCTCGAGGAGGATGTACCGCCGCCCGCGCTTGTGCGCGACGGCGCCCGTCGTGCCGCTGCCGGCGAACGGGTCCAGGACCAGGTCTCCCTCCCGGCTGGAGGAGAGCACGATGCGGTCCAGAAGGGCCTCGTTCTTCTGCGTGGGAAAGCCGGTCTTCTCCCGCGAGAAGCTGACGATCTGGATGGAGTGGAGGGGATCGTTTGCGCTCGAGTTCCACGTGTCCTCGAGCGGCAAGCCGCCGCCCTTCGACGCCGCCCCCTGGCGGCGTCGGTAGCCCTCGGGGTAGGGAACGTAGACCTTCTGGAACGTGAGCGGCCCGCCGGGCTTCGCGTAGTAGAGGATGGTGTCGTGGTTTCTCACGAAGTTCTTCTGCGTCGCCTTGTAGCCGCTGATCCAGCCGATGCGCCAGATGATCTCCCGCACGAAGCTCTCGCGCCCGGCGATCTCGTCGAGCAGGACCTTCGCGTAGTGCACCTCATTCTCATCCAGGTGGAGGTAGAGGCTGCCGCCGGGCCGCAGCGCCTGCCATGCAAGCGCCAGCCGCTCCTCCATCATCGTCAGCCACACATCGTGGGCCATGGCGTTGGCATACGGCGCTCTCACCGAGCCGCTCACGCCCGAGTTGAACGGCGGGTCGGCGTAGACCAGGTCGACCCGGCGCTCGATGGCCGCCATGAGCGCACGCATGGCGTCCGCGTTGTCGCCCTCGACGAGGAGGTTTCCGCCGGCGCACGCGCCCTCCGATGTCGATGCGTCGCCCACGTGCTCCACGGGCACCAGCCGGCCCGCGGGCGGCGCCTGCGGCAGAAGGATGGGACCGCCGCCGCCCGGCGCCATCCGCAATACCTGGCCGCGCGTCGGCCAAGACAGGCGGATCGCAACCGCCCCGGAGTCGCGTGCTTCCATCTCGCTCACTTCTCCGCCCAGCTCCCCGCCACGTGCACCTCGACCGGAAACGGAACGGCCTCTACAAGCTCCTCGGCGGCCGCCTGCATCTCCCGCGCCACGGCCCGGGCCGCGACCTCGGCGCGCTCCTCGGCGCACTCCACCACGATCTCGTCGTGCACCGCCGCCACGAGGCGGCCGTCGCCCTCGAGCGCCCGCGCCACGCGGCCCAGGGCCGCCTTGAAGATGTCCGCGCCGCTCCCTTGCACGGGCGCGTTGTAGTAATCGCCCGCGCGCGCCCCACGCGGGAAGCGCCGCGCCCGGCCCGCCACGGTGCGCGTCTCTCCCGCCGCCTCGCCCGCGCGGCGGGCATGCGCGTGCCACTCCGTGAGGCCCGCGTAGGCCGCGAAGAAGCGCTCGCGCAGGGCCGCCGCCTCCTCCAGGGTCATGTTCACGCCATAGCCCTGGCGTGCGTACTCCATGAGTCCTCGCGCCCCCATCGAGTAGACGAGGCCGAAGTTCGCCGCCTTGGCCGCCTGGCGCTCCTCGCGGCTCACGTCGGCGGGCGCCTTGCCGCTCAGGAGCGCCGCCGTCACCCGGTGCAGGTCCTCGCCGCGCCGGAAGGCATCGAGCATGCGCGCATCGCCGGAGAGCGCGGCGACGATCCTGAGCTCGATCTGACTGTAGTCGGCGATCACCAGCCGACGGCCGGGCGGCGCGCGGAACAGGCCGCGCACCTCGGCATCCCGCGGCACCTGCTGAAGGTTGGGGTTCGCGCAGCTCATCCGTCCCGAGGTGGCACCGATCTGCCAGTAGTCGGGGTAGACGCGCCCCTCGCCCTGCGGCCCGGTCACGACGTAGCGCGCCAGGCCGTCGAGGAAGGCGAAGCGCTTCTCCAGGTGGCGCCAGGCGAGGTAGGCGCGCACCTCCTCGCGCTCGCCATGGCGGCTGAGCGACTCCTCACGGGCGTCGGGCACTTCGAGGCCGAGCGCGCGCAGGGCGCGTGCCACCTCGGCCGGACTCGTCAGGGTGATCGGCTCGGGCATAAGCCTTGCCTGGCCGTCCGGCGCCGCCGGCAGAAGGGCTCGCGCTCGCGCCGCCGCCCCGTCGCGCTGGGCGCCGACCGTCGCCAGGGCCCGCCCCAGGCCCTCGCCGTCGACCGCCATGCCCGTCTGCTCGAGGTCGCGCACCGCCGCGACGGCCGCCATCTCGATCGCCGCGACGCGCCCCATGCCCGCCCGGTCAAGCCTCGCCTCGAGCGCCTGGGCGAGAGGCACGAGCAGGGACACGTCCAGGGCGGCATAGGCCATCTGGGCGGCGCTCAGTTCGCGCGACCAGTCGCTCTTCTGCTCCTCCTTGTCGAGGCCCAGGCCGAGGTAGCGGTGCATGAGAGAACGCAGGTTGTGCGACGCGCCCTCCTCGCCGCCCGACAGAAGCTGCGAGGCGAGCATCGTGTCGAACAGCCCCTCGACCCGACCCAGGCCGCGCTGGGCGAGAAAGCCCAGGTCGAACTTGAGGTTCTGGCCGACCTTGAGATCGGA
>JAKASY010000629.1 GCA_021817625.1 Bacillota bacterium
GGGCATCCTCCTCAATATCAGCCGGCGCGGTCGGGCAGGGGGGTGACGGCCGTGGCGCGGCCAGAGCGGGTGAGCGCGGGCAGCATGGACGACGCCGCGGCGCCGGTCCGGGTGGTGCTCACAGGCGGCGGCACGGGCGGCCACATCTACCCGGCCCTGGCCATCGCGGCCGAACTGCGTGGCGCGGAGGCCGTGGGCTACCTGGGCACCGACCGCGGCCTCGAGGCACGGGTGGTGCCGCAGGCGGGCATTCCCTTCTATCCCGTGCCGGCCACGGGCGTGTTGGGCAAATCGCCGGCCGCCATGGCCCGCGGCGCCGCCACCGCCCTCGCCGGGGTGGTGAGGGCAGGCGGGATCCTGCGTCAGCTTCGCCCCGACGTCGTGGTCGGGACGGGCGGCTACGTGACCGGGCCGGTCGGCCTGGCCGCGGCCCTTCTGGGGGTTTCCCTCTTCGTGCTGGAGGAGAACGCCCGGCCTGGCATCACCAACCGCATGCTTGCACGCTTCGCCCGCCATGTGGCGGTGCCTTGGGCGGATGCCGCGGGTGGCTTCCCGGCCTCGGTGCGCACCAAGGTGGTGGTGACCGGCAATCCCGTCCGGCGCGAGGTGGTGGCCGCCGACCGCGGCGCCGCCCGCCGTGCCCTTGACCTCGATCCGACGGCGCCAGTCCTGTTCGTGGTGGGCGGCAGCCAGGGCGCGGAGGCGATCAACGAGGCCGTGCTCTCCCTCGTGCGCGACCCAAGCCTCTGGCCCGAGGGGGCGGCCCTGGTCTGGGCAACCGGGCCGCGCTACTACGAGGGCATCGTGTCCCGCCTCTCGCCCCTGCCCGCGTGGGCGCGCGTGCTTGCGTACGTGAACGACATGCCGCAGGCGTACGCGGCGGCCGACTTGGTGGTGTCGCGCGCGGGGGCGATGACCGTGGCCGAGGTCACGGCGCGCGGCGTGCCGGCTGTGCTCGTGCCGTCCCCGAACGTCACGGGCGACCACCAGACCGCCAATGCCCGCGTCCTCGCCGAGCGCGGCGCCGCCGTCCTCCTCCCCGAGGCACGTCTGAGCGACCTGGCGGCGACCGTCACGGCGCTTCTCGGCGACCCTGCGCGGCGCGAGGCCATGGCCGCCGCCTCGCGCGCCCTCGGCCGTCCCGACGCGGCGGCGACGCTGGCGGCCCTCGTCGTGCGCGACGGCGCGCGTCAGCGCGCCGGCGCGGGAGGTGGGGCCCAACCATGAGCGGCCCGCGCTTCGAGCCCGAACCCTTCCTGGCGGCGGCACATAGCATGGACGTGGGCGAGGTGCGGCCGAACGAGCCGATGGCCCGGCACACCACGCTGCATGTGGGCGGGGCGGCGGACGTCATGGTGGTCCCTACTCGTCTTGCCCAGGTCGAGCGCCTGATCGAGCTATGCCTACGCTTTGACACGCCGCTCACCGTGCTTGGGCGGGGCTCGAACCTGCTCGTTCGCGACAGCGGCCTGCCGGGCGTCGCGCTGCTCACGGAGCGGCTCGGCGTCCTTGGCATCGAGGACCAGGCGATCGAGGCCTGGGCCGGCGTAACCCTGGGCGGCCTGGCCAACCGCAGCGCCCGGGCCGGCCTCACCGGTCTCGAGTGGTGTGCCGGCATTCCCGGCAGCGTCGGCGGCGGCGTGTTCATGAATGCCGGCGCGCACGGCGGCCAGATGGCCGACCACGTGCGGCGCGTGGCCTTCCTCCCCCTGGCCGGCCCGATGCCCGCGCCTGCGGCTGAGCCTACGCTCATTGACGCCGCCGACTGCGGCTTTGCCTATCGCACGAGCCGCTTCCAGCGAGAGCCAGGCGTCATCCTGTGGGCCGAGCTGGGCGCGGAGCATGGCGACGCCCAGGAGGCGCGCGAGCGCCTGCGGCGCTTCCGGGAGCAGCGCAAGGCGACGCAGCCCCTGTCCTGGCCGAACTGCGGCAGCGTGTTCCGCAACCCGCAAGGGGGCAGCGCGGGGCGTCTGGTTGAGGCGGCGGGCGGCAAGGGCCACCGCATCGGCTATGCCGGCATCTCGGACGTTCACGGCAACTTCATCGTGAACTACGGCGGTGCGCGCGCCGAGGACGTGCTGGCGCTCATCGAGTGGGCACAGGAGGCTGTATACCGACATAGCGGTGTCGTACTGGAGACAGAGGTGCGCGTGCTGCCGTAGGGCAAGCGAGGCAAAGGCGAGGTGGCGCATGTGGCGGTCCTGCGAGTGGTTGGCGGTGTTCCCTTGCGCGGAGCCGTGCGCGCCCTGGGCGCGAAGAACGCTGCCCTTCCCCTCCTGGCTGCCGCCCTGGTGGCCGAGGATGCGCCGACCGAGCTCGCCGCCGTGCCGGACCTGTCCGACGTGTCCGTGATGATCCAGATTCTCGAGAGCCTGGGCGCAGCGGTCACGGTCCGCCCGGCCGCGGACGGCCAGGCCCGGCTGCGGGTCGACGCCCGCGACCGGCTCGGCAGCGACGTGCCGCCCGACCTCATGGCGCGCATGCGCTCGAGCGTCTTCCTTCTTGGGCCGCTCCTCGGCAGGCTGGGTCGCGCCTGCATCA
>JAKASY010000630.1 GCA_021817625.1 Bacillota bacterium
GCGCCAGGCTCACCACGACCTCGCCGGCCGTCGCCACCGCGCCGCCCGAGAGGCCCGTGCCGGCACCCCGCGGCAGGAAGCCCAGCCCCGCCGCCGCCAGGAGCGCGAGCACCCCCTCGGCCTCCTCGGGCGTGCGGGGGAGCACGACCGCGGCCGGCCCGCCGCGGAACAGGGGATTTGCGTCGGACTCGTAGGCGAGGAGGCGCCTCGCCTCCGTCAGGACACCGTCCGGCCCGACGATCGCGCGCAGGCGGTCGAGCACGCCCGCGGGCACCGGCCCCTCACTGGCCGCCGGCATGGCCGCACGCGCCTCAGCCAAGGCCGCCACCTGCCGCCGCGTCGTCGCGTGCGTATGCCTCGGCCAGGAGCTCCACGGGGTGGGCGACGCGCAAGGGCCGCCCCTCCCGACGCGCGCCGACCGCCAGCTGGAGGGCGCAGCCCGGGTTGCCCGCGGCGATGACCTCGGCCGCGTCGGGCACGGTCGCCATCTTCTCCTCCAGGAGGCGTGCCGCCATCTCGGGGTGCTCGAGGTTGTAGATGCCCGCGCTGCCGCAGCAGCGCGCGGCGTCCGCCATCTCCAGGAGCGTGAGGCCCGGTATGCTCCGGAGGAGCGCCCGCGGCTCGTCGCGTGTGCGCAGGACGTTCGCCAGGTGGCAGGACTCGTGGTAGGTCACGCGCTGGGCGAGGGCGGTGCGCGGCGGCTCGAAGCCGATCTCCACGAGCAGGCGGCTCACGTCCACGACGCGCTCCGCGAAGGCCCGGGCGCGGTCGGCGTACGCGGCGTCGCCGGCCAGGAGGTCCGCGTACTCGCGCATCGCCGCGCCGCAGCCGCCGGCGTTCGTCACCACGCGGTCGAGGGCGCAGCGCTCGAACGCGTCGATGTTGCGCCGGGCCAGGGCCCGGGCCGCCTCGCGCTCGCCGATGTCGCGGTGGAGCGCGCCGCAGCACGCCTGCTCCCGCACGACCACGACGTCGCAGCCGTTGCGGGCGAGGACGCTCAGGGTGGCGGCGTTGACCGGCGTGAACACGACGTCCTGGACGCAGCCCGTGAACAGGCCGACCCGCAGCCGGCGCCGGCCGCGCGCGGGCGTGACCTCGGGCGCGCTGCGGCGCACGGTGTGGCCCGCGATCGGCGGCATCGCCTCCGCCATCGCCCGCAGGTGCGCCGGCAGGAGCCGGCGCGCCAGGCGCGAGCGGGAGAGCCGGCCGGGCGGGTAGCGGCGGCCCAGGCGGGCCACGAGGTCCCAGCGCGCCGGGTGGGGGAAGAGGTGGCGGAACACGAGCTCCTCGACGCGGCGCCGGGGGCGTCGGGCGGTGCCGCGCGCGGCCTCTCTGTGGAGCTGCCCGCGCGCCTCCTCGATGAGCGTGCCGATGGGCACGTGGGCGGGGCACACGGTCTCGCACGCGCGGCAGTCGAGGCAGGCGTCCACCGGCGCGGTGAGGGCCTCGTCGAGGAGCGGGATGCGCCCCTCCGCGGCGGCGCGGATGACGAACACCCGACCGCGCGGCGAGTGCTCCTCGAGGCCGGTCACCTGGTAGGTCGGGCAGACCGGCAGGCAGAAGCCGCAGTGCACGCACGCCTGGTAGCCGGCCTCGCGCGGCGGGTCGGGATGCACGAAGGCGCTCCGCGGCGGACCGGTGGCCATCGGACTCCCTCCTTTCGATGCGGCGCTCGCTACAGGATGCCGGCCATGCGCCCGGGCTCGAGCATTCCGGCGGGATCGAACGCGGCCTTGATCGCCCTCATGCGCTCCGCGCCGGCGGGCGGGCGGCCGAACGCGCCCACGCTGCGGCGCAGCCCTGCGGGCGCCCGCTCCAGCACGAGCGCCCCGCCGAGCGCCTCCGCCTCGGTTCGCATGCGGCGAACGAATGCGACGTCCGCCGCCTCGTCAGCGCTCCCGCCCCATACGCGGCCGACGCCGACGGCAACACTTACGCAACCCGCGAGGCCGCCACCGCGCTCCAAAGCCGCCGCCTCGAGCGTGCGCCAAAGCGACGGCAGGGCGGCGGGCGGCGCCGTCAGGCGAGCGAGGAGCTCTGCCCGCCCCGGGTCCGCGAGCAGCCTGCGCCACGCGTCGACGGCGCCTGACGGCGAGACCTCGGCTGCCTCGGCGCCCGCGCCGGCCGCCTCGGCGAGGGCCTCCGCCACCTGGGCGCGCACCGCCTCCGGCTCGTCCTCGAAGGCGGCGAGGAGTCCGGGCGTGCCCGTGAGGCCCACGGCACGCGCGGCCGTGGCGTCCAGGTACTCGAGCGCCTTGGGCTCAAGCCCGGCCGCCTGCCAGGCGAGGCCCGCGGCCCGTGCCTCGTCCGGGCCGGCAGAGCGGCGCCAGACCGTGGCCTCGGCCGCCGGCAGCGGAGCGACGCGCACGTAGGCCTGGGTGACGATCGCGAGCGTTCCCAGAGAGCCGATGACCAGGCGCGTGAGGTCGTAGCCGGCCACGTTCTTCACGACGCGGCTGCCGGTGCGCACGACCGTACCGTCGGCGAGGCACAGGCGCAGGCCGAGCACGCTGTCGCGCGGCGGGCGGTGGCCGAGGC
>JAKASY010000631.1 GCA_021817625.1 Bacillota bacterium
CCGATCTCAGAAACGCCTCCGTTCGGGTCTGGCGCAGCATGCTGACGGTCGGCCACTCATACCAGGACAGGCCGGTGACACCGAGCACGGCGAGGTCGATGACGAGCAGACCGAACGACATCACCGTGGCGACCGCGGCGCCCAGCACCACGCCCCCACGGAGGCGCGGCCGCTGCTCAGGCGCGATCTGCGCGCACACGTTCGGTACCAGCGTGACGCCGCCGAGCGCCCACGCGGAGGCGTAGGCGCCGCTCAGGATGGCGCCCCAGCCGCCGATCGCCGGCACGCCACCGAAGATCGCCGGTCCGAAGTGGGCCTGGGAGAGCGTGAAGAGGCACGTGGCGACGAGTACCGCCGCCGTGATTGGCCCAGCCACGTCCAGGGTGCGAGCCATCGCCTCGAGTCCCAGGCCGGCACCGTAGGCGGCCGGTGCGAGGAGGAGGAGCTGCACGGCCCAGATGGGCGTGAGGGGAAGAAACGCGCTGGCCATGGTGACGGAGCTCGCGACCAGCACGACGGCCGCCAGGGCGACATCCAGCGCCGCTGTGAGCAGACCGGCCAGCGGTGCGACCGCCGGCGACACGACCTCGCCGACCAGCGCCAGGAAGCGCCGCCCGGGGTGGCGGTGCGCCAGGGTGACGGTGCCCGCCACGGCGGCGGCCAGCGCCAGCGTGTTCACGACGAGCGCGAACTCCGCGCCCGCGCCGGCGCTGGCGCCAAGCTGGCTCGGAAACCACATGACGCCCACGCTGCCGATGGCGCTCGCGACCAGGATCGTGACCTCCGCCCCGCCGACGCGCCCGACGGCCGCCCGCACCGTGAGCCTCATCGCACGGGCCCCTCGGACGACAGGGCCGCGTTCACCACCAGCCGCAGGCGGGCATGGGCGAGCCCGGCCCGCCACGCGGCGCCGGTCGGGGCGGCGGAGGGGTCGGCCGACCAGAGCTCGCGGCCGAGCTCGAGCGGGTCTCCACCCTCGGCCGTGAGCCGCGCCACAAGCGCGCCCGCGCGCTGCGCGACGGCCGAGGCGAGCGCCTGGTTGAGAGCGGGCACGATCTTATTGAACGCCAGGCCCCGCTCCGGCTCCAGCGCGACCAGCTCGCCCGCCAGCCGGATGTGGAGCGCGCCCTCCACCCGGCCGTGCACCCACCGGGCGTGGGTGGCGCTGCGGGCGCGCACGGACCGCACGCTCGCCATGCCCAGGCCAGGGACGGGCACGTCCAGGCTGGTCTTGACCGTCGCGCCGGTCATCAGGCCAAGCAGCGTCGCGTCGGCCGGCGTCACGCGGGCCACGAGGCGCGCCCCCTCGTAGGTGGCGGCGCCGCGCGCGGCGAGACCGAGCGCGCTCTTTCCGACCTCGGGCATGAGCATGCTGCCCCAGGCCGTGCGCGTCGCCAGGAAGGCATCCATGAGCGAGAGGTGGATGGCGACGTTGTTGCACGTCGGGCAGTCGGTGACGTGCTCCAGGTAGCTTGCGGGGAAGAGCTCCTGGGGATCGGGCTGGAGGATGGTCTTCGCCGCGCCGCCGGGGGCGGCGAACATCGCCTGGGACTGGTCGAGCTCCGGCGTGTGCGCGAGCGAGTCGATCGCCAGGCGAACCTGCGCGGGGCTGAGACGCTCCGACAGGACGATCTGCTGCAGCTGACCCAGGTAGAGATCGCGTGACGTCACGTCCTGGGCCTGCCGGTAGGCCACGGCAAGCGAGGGTGCGTCGACCGCGATCGGCACGACCTGCTGGGAGGTCGTGCCGCCGCCGGGGCTTGCCGAGACGACGCCGCTCCCCATCTGGGCAAGCGCCGTGGGGTTGGCCTGAAAGAACGTCCAGCGCAAGTTCGTCCCCTTGCCCGGGTCGACGGCGAGAATCTGGATGAGCGCGCGGTGGCCGATCGGGATGGCGTTCCAGCATCCCCCCAAAGAGAGGGCGACGGCGGCCGCCGCCGCTGCCGCGCCGACGCGTCGCGCCGCCTGAAGCGGCTGGACGGGCCAAGGCGCGAGCCACGCGCGTCGTCGCCTGCCCGCGCTCCGTGGCGTGTGCGGTCGACCTGCCCCCAGGCACGTTCCCTCAACCATGAGACCTAGTGTCCGGAAGCGGCCGCTCGCCGATGCGGCCGCCACGCGCTGGGCCCGGCCCGCCGCGTCCTACGCATGTCCTGCGCGCCGCTCCGGGTAGCGCCTCGGGTTCGGCGGTCGCGGGGCTTGGGCGCGAACGCGCGTTTACGTCAGGACCACAGGCAGGACAGCCAGACCCGGAACGTCGGACAAGTCCTTGGCATTCGTCGTCCACAACCGGGCGCCGACCGCGAGCGCAGTCGCCGCGATCGCGGCGTCCGGCGCACCGAGCATGCGCCCAGCCATGCGCATCCGCACGCACAGCCTGCCCGCCTGCTCGGCCAGGTCCCTGGTGAGGTCGATGACAGTGCACGCGGCCACCAGCGCAGAGGTGGCTTCGAACTCGGGGTCGCGCGCGCCACGCCATACTTCGAGCACGGTCACGCTCGACACGACCCACTCGGGGTCGGCCAGTCCTGCCGGCGGC
>JAKASY010000632.1 GCA_021817625.1 Bacillota bacterium
CGATCTAACGCCATCGGCAGCGGCGAGATCGCCCAGGACAAGACGATCGTGCCGGCGTTCGCCCGTGTGAAGTGCGACATGCGCCTGGTGGCTGACCAGGAGCCGGAGGTGGTTGAGGCGGCGATCCGCGCCTTCCTGGCCGAGCGCTTTCCGGACGTCCAATACATCGGGCACGGGCACATGCGACCGTCGCGCACCGCCCTCGACCACCCGGCCGTCGCGGCCGTGGCCGAGGCCCTCGGTCGGGCGCACGGGCGGCAGGCCCTCGTCCACCCAGCCCTGGGCGGAAGCCTCCCGGACTACGTGTTCACGCGCACCCTGGGCGTGCCGTCGCTGATCGTGCCGTACGCCAACGCGGACGAGCGCAACCATGCGCCCGACGAGAACATGCGTGTCGACCTGTTCCTCTCCGGCATCGTCGCCACCACGGAGATCCTCGACGCGCTCGGCCGCGCCCTGCGCTAGAGCTCGCGCTCGGCGCCGGGCAGAAGGCGCGTGGCGCCGTTCTCGCCGTGCGAGCGGCGCATGCCCGGCGAGGCCACGGCCAGCACCGACGCCTCGGCAAGGTACAGAACCGGGCAGTCCGGCTCGAGGTGGCCGCCGTAGGCACGGCCGTCACGGTCGGCCACGCTGGCGTGCAGGTGCGGCTCGCCGGCGGCGATCACGCCGGACACGCCGGCTACCTCGACCGGTCCTTCCAGGGTAAGCACCCTCTGGTCGGTGACGTCGGTCAGGCTCTGCACCTGGTGCAGGCGGCAGCGCGCGAACGTGGCCACGGTGGAGAGCATGATGCCGTCCGTCACGCCCTCGCGCGTGAGCGCCGCCCTGAGGCCCTCGAGGTAGTCCTGGCCAGGGTCGAGGCTCACGAGCACGATCCTCCCGGCCGTCGCTGAAAACGCGTGCAAAGCTGCGCCCCCTCGCTCGTCGATCGCCGCCATTGTAGCGGCGCGAGCACGGGCGGGACATGGCGTGCCTGCGCGCGAGGCATGCTGGGGTCATGCCAACCGCCATGAAGGGCGCCCTGTCCCAGCGCCGCGCGGCCGCGCGCACCTACGCGCCCACGGACGACCGGCCGCCGAAGAAGAGCATCGGCAGCGGCACCCTCACGCTCCTGACGCTGGGCGGCGTGATGGGCTCGGGCTTGTTTCTCGCAAGCGCCCAGGCCATCCACCTCGCCGGGCCCGGCGTGATCGTCGCCTACGCCATCGGCGCCGGCGTCATGGCGCTCGAGATCATGGCCTTGGCCGAGATGTCCTCCGCCGATCCTGCGCAGGGCTCCTTCCTCACGTACGCGCGGCGCTCCATCGGCACGGCTCCGGCGTTCATCGGCGGCTGGATCTTCTGGTTCTCGAGCGTCCTGAACCTGGCGGCCGAGGCCACCGCTGCGGGCACGTTCGCGCGCCTGTGGTTCCCGCACGCCCCGCTCTACGTGTTCAGCATGGGCGTGGCCATCGCGATCACGGGCCTCAACTTCCTGCCGATCAAGAACTTCGACCGCGTCGAGTCCAGCATGTCCGTGCTCAAGATCGCCGCCATCGCGCTGTTCGTGGTGGTCGGCGGACTGGCGCTGGCCGGCCTCGTGCGCCACGGCTCGACGCCGGGCCTGACGGCGGCGGGCGGCTTCCTCCCGCGTGGCATCACCGGCATCGGCGCGGCCATGACGGTGGTCATGTTCTCCATGGCAGGCACGGGCGTGCTCGGGCTGGCCGCGTCCTCGGTGAAGCGGCCGGGCCATGCCATCCCGCGCGCCATCGCCCCGAGCGTGCTCACGGTGGCAGCGTTCTACGTCCTGTCCGCCCTGGTGATCGCCGGCCTCACCCCCTGGCGCTCGCTCTCGACGGCGGTGGAGAGCCCGTTCGTGAAGGCGCTGGGCGTGCTGCCATGGCCGTGGGCGACGTCGGTCCTGAACGCGGTTCTCATCGTGGCCGTGCTGTCGGCGATGAACGCCGGCCTGTTCGCCACGGACCGCGTGCTCGCGTCGCTCTCGCGCATGGGCGATGCGCCGCACGCGCTCGGCCCGAGGAAGGGCGGTGCGCCCACCGTGGCCAACGCGGTCACCGGCGTCGCCCTGGTGGCCGTGGCTGGGCTCTCCTACCTCCTGCCGAAGACGGCGTTCCTGATGCTCGTCACCGCGACGAGCTATCAGGCCCTGTTCATCTGGATCCTCATCGTCCTCACGCAGATCTTCTACCGCCGCTGGCTGGAGCGCCACGAACCCGAGCGGCTGCGCTATCGCATGCCGCTCTACCCCTACCTCTCGTGGCTCGAGATCGCCTTGATCGTAGCGATCATCGCCACGGCGCCGCTCGCGCCGACCCAGGTCACGGCCCTCGCCGTCGCCGTCGGCGCGACCGGCCTCATCGCCCTCGCCTACCTTCCGGTGCGTGCAGCGCGCGCGCACCACGAGGCCCGCACCGCGTAGGCGACGCCGGCGCGGCCCGCGTCGCCCGCGCCGCAGCCCTCGGCCGCCTCGAGGCGCTACAGCGTTGACCCGCACCCCGCCGCGCCGCCTCGCGTCGGCACGCACGT
>JAKASY010000633.1 GCA_021817625.1 Bacillota bacterium
TGGCGGATGGACACCACCGACCCGCCCGCGCGCCAGCCTCTCGCTGCCGTCGCCTGAATCACGCTAGATCCCTCCTGGGCTGAATCCCATCAGGACGCTCACGCCCACGGCCGCGAACACCACCGCCGCTGCCTTCTGCACGCGCTGGGGGTCGACGAGCGCCCCAAGGCGGCGGCCGACCACGACGGCCACAAGCGCCGCCGCCACGAGGCCGAGCCACGCGCTCACTCCGACAAGGACGGGTGCAGCCATGCGCGCCTCCATCGCCGCGATGGCGAACTGCGTGAGGTCGCCGAACTCGGCCAGGAAGACGAGCACCGCCGCCTCCCCGACCACCCGCGCGAACACGCGCTCCCCCCGCACCTGGGCCGCGGCCGCGCTCGCCTCGTCGTGCTCGCGCCGCCGCCACATGAGCACGGCGAACAGGAGAAAGCCCAGCCCGCTCACCACCCGGACGGCGGTGTGCGGCACGGCCGCGACGGCGGTGCCCGCGGCCACGGCGATCGCCGTCTGGGCCAGGAAGGCGGCGGCGGCGCCCAGCCACACCCAGAGGGGCGGCTGGCGGGTGGCGAGGGCAAGCGACGTAAGGGTGGTCTTGTCGGGAAGCTCGGCCAGGAAGATGACCCCGAACACCACGGGGGCGGCGGCGAGCGCCGGCGAAAAGAGCATGCCCAGCGGTTCGCCCCCCCGCGCGGTCGTTCCTGGCGCGGCCCCTACAAGGATTCGCGCAGGGCGGCGAACTCCACCCGCGTGCCGCGATGGGCCGCGAGCGCCCGGCTGTGGGCGTAGCGCGCCGCCGCCACGTCCTCGACGGCCAGGCCGAACGACTCGAACAGCGTGATCTCGGCCGTGTCACGCCTGCCGGCCACGGCGCCGGTGAACAGCTCCCCCAACTCGCCCACGACGTGGTCGTCCCCGATGGCGCCCTCCTCGCGGGCGATGCGCAGCTCGTCCGACTCGTTCGCCGCCGACTCGCGCGCGTCGACGTAGAGGCGCGCGCGAGCCACGGCCTCGCTGTCCAGTTCGCGAAAGCCCGGCACGGACGCGCCCGCGGCGTTTACGTGCATGCCCGGCTCGAGCAGCCGACCCGGCAGGATGACCTCCTGGCTCGAGGTGGTGGTGCACACGATGTCGGCGCCCCGAACGGCGTCCTCGACGCGCGCCGGCGCGTCGGCCTCGACCCGCAGCGTACTGCGCACGTGCGCCGCCAGGCGCCGCGCGCGCTCGGGCGTGCGTCCCCACACGGCGACCGAGCGGATCGCGCGCACGGCGCACATCGCCTCCACATGGAGCATGGCCTGCCGGCCAGTGCCCAGCACCGCCAGGCTCTCGGACTCGGGGCGGGCCAGGGCCCGGGTCGCAGCGGCGCTGACGGCGGCCGTCCGGATCGCCGTGACCGCCGCCGCGTCGAGAATCGCCTCCAGTCGGCCGTGGTCGGTCTCGAACAGAAGAACGGCGCCCTGGTGGGAGTCGTACGGGCTCTGCGAATTGCCCGGAAAGGCGGTGACGATCTTCGCCCCGAGCGAGGCCGGGCCCACGTACGCGGGCATCGAGGCGATGCCTCCCCGCCGGTCCGGCAGCCACACGACCTGGCGGAGCGGCATGATGGCGTCGCCCCTGGCCCGCGCGCTCAGGGCCTCCACCATGACGTCGACGCACTCCGCCATCGGCAGGAGCGCGCGCACCTCCTCGTGGCCGAGGATCAGGATCTCCATCGCGCCGACGCCTCCCGCCTGCCGCCTCCGCCTACCCCTTGCCCGGGAACCTGGACTGCGCCGCCTGCCAGTTCGCGAGGACGCTATCCACGTAGGCCCGCGCCGCGGCCGGCACCGGCCCGTTCAGGGGCACGGCGCCAGGGCCGAGGTTGTAGGCCGCTAGCGCCAGGGCCAGGTTTCCATGATAGCGCTGGATGAGGCTCGCGAGGTACGACGTGCCGCCGCGCAGGTTGGCCTGGGCGTTGTACGCGTTCGCGATGCCGAGGGCGGCCGCCGTGCCGGGCTCGAGCTGCATCAGGCCCTGCGCCCCGGTCGAGCTCTGGGCGTGGGGGTTGCCCCCGGACTCGACCATCACCACCGCCCAGACCAACGCCGGGTCGACATGGAAGGCCTGGGCCACGGCCGCGACCAGCGACAGGAGCGTGCCGTTCGAGATGTGCCCGGAGCGGGCGGCCGCGAGCAGGGCGGCGATCGCCTGCCTGAGGCCCGCCGCGTGCACCTCCAGGCTCGCCACCACCTGGGCGGCGGTGGCGCGGTCGCGTGTAAGCGAGGCCACGAGCGCCGACTGCCGCGCCTGCGCCGCCTGGGTCTGGGCACGCGCCCGGGCGGCCGCGGCGGCGGCCGCCCGGGCCGCGGCCAGGGCGCGCTCCAGGCGGCGCGCCTCGCGGCGCGCGGCGAGGACCGCCCGCCCGGCGCGCGCGAGGGCCCGGGCGTTCGCACTCGACACCATGGCCATCTCGCTCTGCATGCTCACCGCCTGGGTGAGGCTCCCGCCGCCCAGGAGCGGGGCGAGCGAGCCGAGCGGATCGGCGC
>JAKASY010000634.1 GCA_021817625.1 Bacillota bacterium
GCCATCTCGGCGTGGGTGTCATGGCTGTCCATGGCGCGGATCAGCACCAGGTAGCTCAAGGCGTCGAAGCGGTCGCGCAGGCGCTCGCCCTGGTAGCGCAGGTAGCTCTCGACCTCGAAGGACGGCGCGTCCAGCTCCAGGGACTGCGCGCCGGCCATCAGGCGTCGGCCGAACTGGCGCTCCATCGAGCGGTCGCCGCGGTAGGTGATCATCGCGATCTCGCGCGCCCGGGCCAGACCGGCCGTGGGGCCGGGGCGGGCCGGGTCGAAGTCCGGGTCGGAGACGATGGCGCTTCTCTGCACGGCGTTCCAGGCCAGGGCCTGCGGCAGCATGCGGTCGGGCGCGCCGATCGACACCGCCTTGCGCACCCGCCCGCCGTACAGGCGCGCCCACTCGGCCGCCTGCATGCCGCCCACCGAACCGCCGATGACGAGGCGCAGGCGGCCGACCCCCAGGTGGTCGAGGGTGAGCGCCTCGAGGCGCACCATGTCCCGCACCGTCACCACCGGGAAGCGCAGGCCCCACTGGCGGCCGTCCGGCGCGTCGTCGCCCGGGCCGCTCGTGCCGTAGCACGAGCCCAGCACGTTCATGCACACGACCGGCGCCTGCGCCGAGTCGAACAGCCGCCCTTCGCCGATCAGGCCCTCCCACCACCCGCGCTGGCCGTCGACCATGCCGGCGCGGGCGTCGGCCGTGAGGGCGTGCGCCACGAGCACGGGCTCCGTGGCGCCGAGCTCGCCCCACACCCCCAGCCGGACGCGCACGCGCTCGAGCGTGCCGCCGCCCTCCAGGCGGAGGGGGCCGACCTCGACGTCCAGGAGCCGCCCCGACATCTTAGGCGCCAGCCGCCTCGAGGCCCTGGTCGAGATCCTGCCAGAGATCCTCGACCGCCTCGAGGCCGATCGACAGGCGCACCAGGTCGTCGGTCACGCCTGCCGCCCGGCGCGCCTCGTCGCCGAGCTGGTTGTGGGTCGTGCTGGCCGGGTGGATGACGAGCGAGCGCGTGTCGCCGACGTTCGCCACGTGGCGGAAGAGCCTGAGGGCGTTCACCAGCGCCGCGCCCGCGCGCTCGCCGCCGCGCACGCCGAACGTGAGGATGGCACCGGCGCCGTCCGGCAGGTAGCGGCGCGCCAGCTCCTCGCCGTCGACCCCCGGCAGGGTCGGGTAGCGCACCCAGGTGACGCGGGGGTCGGCGCTCAATCGCGCTGCGATCGCGAGCGCGCTCTCGCTCACCCGCCGCATGCGCAGCCCGAGCGTCTCGAGCCCGTTCAGGAACAGGAAGGCGTTCAGGGGCGAGATGGCCGGCCCCAGGTCGCGCAGGAGCTGCACGCGCGTCTTGAGGATGAACGCGGCCGGGCCGAACGCCTCCGTGTAGCGCACGCCATGGTAGGTCGGGTCGGGCTCCGTGAGGTCGGGGAAGCGGCCGCTCGCCGCCCAGTCGAACCGGCCGCTGTCCACGATCACGCCGCCGATGGCGCTGCCGTGGCCGCCGATGAACTTGGTCGCCGAGTGGACGATGATGTCGGCGCCGAACTCGGCCGGGCGGCACAGGGCGGGGCTGGCGAACGTGTTGTCGATCACGAGCGGCACCCCGCGGGCGTGGGCGGCCCCCGCGATGGCGGCGATGTCCGGCACGTCCAGGCGGGGGTTGCCGATCGTCTCGAGGTAGACCGCCCGCGTGCGGTCGTCGATCGCCGCCGCTGCGCTCTCGCCGTCGGGGTCGCGCACGAAGCGGGTGGTGATGCCGTAGCGCGGCAGCGTGTAGGCGAACAGGTTTTGCGTGCCGCCGTACAGGCTCGTGGTGGAGACGATGTTGTCGCCCGCGCGGCACAGGCCGAGCACGGTGAGGGTGATCGCCGCCTGGCCGCTTGCCAGGGCGAGGGCTGCTGCGCCGCCCTCCAGGACGGCGATGCGCTCCTCGAACGCGCCCTGGGTGGGGTTCATGATGCGTGTGTAGATGAAGCCCGGCTCCTGAAGCTCGAACAGGCGGCGGGCGTGATCGGTGTCGCGGAACGGGTAGGCGGTGGTCAGGTGGATCGGCACCGCCAGGCTCTGGCCCGGGCCGTCCGGGTTGGCCGCGGTCTGGACGGCCAGGGTGTCGAGCGCCAGTCGCGGCGCCTGGGTGGTTGCAAGGTCGCTCATCGTCTTCCTCCTCGCGGGGGGGCAAGCGAGCGGGACGCCCATCCATGCGGAAGGGCGCCCCGGACGCGTCGCACCCTCCCCCTTATCTCTCAGCGCCAGTGCGCTGCAGGAGTTGGCACCTTCGGCGACGAGTCGCCGGGTTGCCGGGCTTCATCGGGCCAGTCCCTCCGCCTCTCTGGATAACGGGTCGAGATCCTATGCGGTTGTGCTCGCAACTGTAGCAAGGGCCCCCCGCCCTGTCAACGACGCCTGGCCGGCCGCTCTAGCCCGCCACCCCGGCCCCCTCGGGCGTCTCGGCCTCGCCCCGGGCGCGCGAGCGCTTGATCATCCGAAACGCGGCGATGACGCGCCGGTCGTCCTCGGCGTCGGCCGACGTCTCGTCGGA
>JAKASY010000635.1 GCA_021817625.1 Bacillota bacterium
CCCAGGCGGCGGGGTGCCCACGCCGCCGGCAACCTGAGGGCGCCCGATCCGGAGGCGCTGGGCGCGGTCATGGACCGCCACCCCGGCCTGGTGCGCATGGTCACCCTGGCGCCGGAGGGGCCGCGCGCCGACGCGCTGATCGCCGCCGTGAGGGCGCGGGGGGCCGTGGCGGCGATCGGCCACTCGGACGCCAGCGCTGACGAGAGCGAGCGGGCGTTCGCCCTGGGCGTCCATCACGCCACCCACCTGTGGAACGCCATGCCGCCGCTCGGCCACCGCGCGCCGGGGGTGGTCGGGGCCGTGCTCGAGAGCTCGGCGGTGACGGCCGAGCTCGTGTGCGACGGCCACCATCTGGACCGCCGCGTGGCCGCCCTGACCGTGCACCGCCTAGGGCCGCACCGCGTGTGCCTGATCACCGACGCCATGGCGGCCGCCGGCCTTGGCGACGGCACGTACCGCCTGGGCGACCTTGAGGTCACGGTGGCGGACGGCGTGGCACGGGCGCCCGACGGCGTGCTCGCCGGCAGCACGCTCATGCTCGACACGGCGGTCCTAAACGTTGCCGCGTGGGGCGCGGCGAGCGTGCCGTGGGCCCTGGCCATGGCCTCGGCCGTGCCGGCGCGGGTGGTCCGCGCGGAGGGCTACGGCAGCCTGGCGGAGGGGGCGGTGGCGTCACTCGTCGCCGCCGGCGAGGACGGCGCCATTCGGCCGCTGGCGGCCGCGGGCGGGTGGTGACGGCGGGCGAGGAGTCGGAAGGGGAGCGAAGGGAGCGAACCACGTGATCGATATAGCCGCTGCCGCCCTGGCCGACCAGCTTCTGTGGCGCGAGATCGCCGAGCAGCCGGACGTGCTCTCGGGCATCGCGGCGCGCCAGGGAGAGCTTGGAGATCTCGGCAGGAGCCTGTTCGAGCCGCGACCGCCGCTCGTGGTGCTGGTGGCGCGCGGCACGTCGGACAACGCGGCGATGTACGCGCGCTATCTGCTCGAGGTCCTGTGCGAGATACCGGTGTCCCTGGCGGCGCCTTCGGTGTATACGCTGTACGGCCGCACGCCGCGCCTCTCTGGCGCAGTCGTCGTTGCCTGCTCGCAGTCGGGGGCGTCGCCCGACCTGGTCGAGGTCGTGCGTCGCACGCGCGCGGCCGGGGCGCGCACGCTCGCGCTCGTGAACCGCACCGACTCCCCCCTGGCGGCCGCCGCGGACCACGTTGTGGACATCGGCGCGGGCGAGGAGAAGAGCGTCGCCGCGACCAAAAGCTTCACGGCCCAGCTCATGGTCCTCGCCGGCCTGGTCCTGGGCGCGGCCGCAGGGCCGCAGGCGGCGGCGGCCAACAAGGCGTTCGGCCACGTGGCGGGCGCCGCCGCCGGCGCGCTCGAGCGGCGCGACGAGGTGGCGGCATGGGCCGAGGGCCGCGCCGCCCTGCGCACCATGTACGTCGTCGGGCGCGGCCTCGTGTTCCCGGTCGCGCTCGAGATCGCTCTGAAGATGAAGGAGATGGCGTCCATCGTGGCCGAGGGCTACTCGGCCGCAGACGTTCGCCACGGCCCGATTGCCCTGAGCGGGCCGGAGCTCCCCTTTCTCGTCGCCGGCGGCACGGGCCCGGCCGCCGGCGATCTGGCCGACCTCGCGCGCGCGGCGCGGGCAGGCGGCAGCCCGGTTACCGCCCTGACCGATGACGACCGCCTGGCCGCGGCGGCCGACGACGCGCTCCGCTACCCGGCCCTGCCCGAGGCCCTGTCGGCCGTGCCGCTCGCGGTGCTTGGCCAGATGGCAGCCTACTTCCTGGCGCTTGGTCGCGGCGCCCACCCGGGCATGCCCGCCGCCATCCACAAGGTGACGCGAACCCTCTAGGGACGGCAGCAAAAAAAGGGCCCGGCCGGGCCCTCCATGGTCGGGTGGACAGGATTTGAACCTGCGACCCCAGCGTCCCGAACGCTGTGCGCTACCAAGCTGCGCCACCACCCGGAGCAGGCTTCATCCTAATGAGCGCCCCGGCGGCTGTCAAGTTCGCCGCACGGGGCCGGGAGGCGAGAAGGCGATCGAAGCGCCCCCACGCGCGCCCGCACCCGGGCCCCGAATCATCGGCACGGCGGGCCACATCGACCACGGCAAGTCGCGTCTGGTCCTGGCGCTCAGCGGCGTCGACCCCGACCGCCTGCCCGAGGAGAAGGCGCGCGGCATCACGATCGACCTCGGCTTCGCGCCGGTTGACCTGCCGGGCGGCCGGCGCGCGGCGTTCGTCGACGTGCCCGGCCACGAACGCTTCGTCCGCACCATGGTTGCCGGCGCGAGCGGGATCGATCTCGCCCTGCTCGTCGTCGCCCTCGACGAGGGCCCGATGCCGCAGACGCTCGAGCACTTGGCCGTGCTTGAGATCCTCGGCATCGAGCGCCTCGTGGTGGCGCTCACCAAGGCCGACCTCGTCGACGCCGACTGGCGTGACCTGGTGGCGGCCGAGTGCCGCGAGCGGCTGCGTGGCGGGCCGTACGAGGAGGCGCCGCTGGTCGCCGTATCGGCCGTTCGCGGCG
>JAKASY010000636.1 GCA_021817625.1 Bacillota bacterium
CGCGCGCGCCGCCGTCCCGCCCCGCGGCGGGGAGGCGCGGGCAGGTGAAGTGGCTCCCCCAGATCCGCGGGCCGGAGGACCTTCAGGGCATCAGCCCCGACGCCCTGCGCGAGGTCGCGGCGGAGATCCGCGAGACGATCGTGGAGACCGTGGCGCGCAGCGGCAGCGGCCACCTGGGCGCCAGCCTCGGCGCGGTGGAGCTCACCCTGGCCCTGCACACCGTCTTCCAGAGCCCCCGCGACCGCATCGTGTGGGACGTCGGACACCAGACCTACGGGCACAAGCTGGTGACGGGGCGGTTCGCGGCGTTCGGCACGCTGCGCCAGCCCGGCGGGCTCTCGGGGTTTCTGAAGCGGCGCGAGAGCCCCCACGACTGCTGGGAGGCCGGGCACGGGGGCACGTCCCTCTCGGGGGCGCTGGGCATGGCCCGGGCCCGCGACCTCCTGGGCGAGGACCGCGACGTCGTGGCGGTGATCGGCGACGGGTCGCTGACGGCGGGCATGGCGCTGGAGGCGCTGGACGACATCGGCCAGAGCCGGACGCGCCTGATCGTGGTGCTCAACGACAACGCCATGTCCATCTCGCGGAACGTCGGCGCCCTGCCCACCTACCTGGCCCGCCTGCGCACCGGCTCCGCCTACCTCCGGCTGCGGGAGGACGTGCACTGGCTCCTGGAGCACGTGCCGCTGATCGGCCGCGCCATGGTGCGGACGGCGGAGCGCGTCAAGGAAGGCCTCAAGCAGATGGTCCTGCCCGGCATGCTCTTCGAGGAGCTGGGCTTCACGTACCTCGGGCCGGTCGACGGCCACAACATCGGGGCTGTCCAGGAGGTCCTGCGGCAGGCGCGCCAGCTGCCGGGCCCCGTCCTCTGCCACGTGGTGACGGTCAAGGGCAAGGGCTACGGGCCGACGGAGGCGCGCCCCGAGGCCTCCCACGCCTGGGGCGGGCCATTCGACCCCAAGAGCGGCGCGCTGCTGCCTCGGCGGTCAGCGCACCCCACGTACACGCGCGTCTTCGCCGACGCGCTCGTCGCGGCGGCGGCGGAGGACCGGCGCGTCGTGGGCATCACGGCCGCGATGGGCGCGGGCACCGGCATCGAGCGGCTCGCGGAGCGCTTCCCCGACCGGGCCTTCGACGTCGGCATGGCCGAGCAGCACGCGGTCACGATGGCCGCGGGGCTGGCCAGCGCCGGCCTGCGGCCCGTGGTCGCGATCTACTCCACGTTCCTGCAGCGCGCCTATGACCAGATCGTGCACGACGTCGCCCTGCAGGGGCTGCCGGTCGTCTTCGCCCTCGACCGCGCCGGGCTCGTGGGCGAGGACGGCGCCACCCACCAGGGGCTCTTCGACCTCGCCTATCTCCGCCACATCCCCGGGATGGGCCTCATCGTGCCGCGCGACGAGGCTCAGCTGCAGCGCGCGCTGGTCACGGCGCTGCTGCGGGAGGACGGGCCGACGGCCTTCCGCTACCCGCGCGGCGAGGGCTCCGGCGTGTCCTGCGCGGAGCACCCGGCGCCGCTGCCGTGGGGGCAGGTCGAGGTCCTGGCCGAACACGGCCGCGACTGCCTGGTGCTGGCCGCGGGGCCGCTGTGCGCCGCGGCCCTGGAGGCCGCCGCCGCGCTCGCCGGGGAGGGGCTTGCCGTCACGGTCGTCGACCCCGTCTTCGTCAAGCCGCTCGACGGCCGCCTCGTCGACCTCGCCCGCGCCTGCGGGGCGGTGGTGACGGTGGAGGAGCACGCGGCCGCGGGCGGCTTCGGCAGCGCCGTCCTGCAGCTGCTGGCCGACGCCGGCGCCGCCCTGCCGGTCCGCGTCCTGGGCGTGCCCGACACCTTCATCGACCACGGCAAGCGCGCGGACCTCCTCGCCGGCCTGGGGCTCGACGCGGCCGGCATCGCGGCCGCGGTGCGCGACCTCGCGGCCGGCGGCCTCTTCGGGCTCCCGGGGCTCCCCGCGCCCGGCGGGGCCGGCCCGCAGGGCCGCTAGGCGGCTGTGACGGAACGAGGCGCCTCCGGGCGCGAGCGGCTCGACCAGGCCCTGGTCCGCCGCGGCCTCTTCGCCTCCCGCACCGCGGCGGCCGCCGCGGTGCTCGCGGGCTGCGTGGATGTCGACGGCCGGCCGGCAGCCAAGGCGGGGCAGCCCGTGGCCGAGGGCGCCGAGTTCACCGTGCGCCGGCCCGGAGAGGCGTACGCGAGTCGCGCCGGCGGCAAGCTGGCCGCCGCGCTCGACCGCTTCGGCCTGTCGCCCGCCGGGCTGGTGTGCCTCGATGCCGGTGCCTCCACGGGCGGGTTCACCGACTGCCTGCTGCGCCGCGGGGCCCTGCGCGTCTATGCCGTGGACGTCGGCAGGGGCCAGCTCGCGTGGCGGCTGCGCACGGACCCGCGGGTGATCGTGCGCGAGCGGTGCAACGCGCGGTATCTCACGGCCGAGGACGTGCCGGAGGAGGTGGATCTGGCGACGGCCGACCTCTCCTTCATCTCCTTCGCCAAGGTGCTGCCGGCGCTGGGGGCGCTGGTGCGGCTCTGCGGG
>JAKASY010000637.1 GCA_021817625.1 Bacillota bacterium
ATCAGTGGCCGCATCTCGTCACGCTCGGCCAGCGCGAAGTCGATGGCGGCGTGATCGACCGCCTTGCGCAGGACCGGGTGCCTCGTGATGTCCTCGACCCATTCACCGCGGAACATGACCTGCCGCCCGTCGCGCAGGCTCTCGATGTACTGGTCCGGTGTCCGTAGACCCATCCGGATCGCCTCCGTCCAAGCTCACTTAGCCCGCGGTATAGCCGCCATCCACGCGCAATGCCGCCCCGGTCATGTAGGCCGCGGCCGGGGACAGGAGAAAGGACACGACGCCGGCGATCTCGCGCGCGTCGGCCGGCCGGCCCAGGGGCACGGCGCCGATCACCTCGTCGCGGATGCGCTTGTGCGAGAGCATGTCGGCCGTCATCTCGGTGCGCACGTAGCCGGGCTCGACACTGTTCACGCGAATCCCCCACGGCGCCCAGTCCAAGGCGAGGGCCCGCGCCAGGCCGCTCAGGCCGGCCTTGCTCGCCGTGTACGCGGCCAGGCGGCGCAGGCCCACCTGGGCGCCGATCGACGAGACCATGACGATGTGGCCCGCCGGCGTGTCCGTGGCCATCACCTTGCGGGCGTACGCCTGCGAGAGGAGGAAGGGAACCGTTAGGTTGAGTCGGAGGATGGCGTCCCAGGTGGCGGCTTCGATCTTGTCCGCGGCGGTGTACACCGGGCTCACGCCGGCGTTGTGGACGAGCGCGTCGATGCCGCCGCCCTCCCAGAGGTCCGCGACCAGCGCGTCCATGTCCACCGGGCCCGCCAGGTCCGCAGGGTAGCCCAGGACGCGGTCGCCAAGGTCGCTGCGCGGCAGGGCGCCGGACCGCGAGACGGCCACGACGGCATGCCCTTCGCGCGCCAGGAGCTCGGTGATCGCGCCACCGATGCCCCGGGAGCCGCCCGTTACGACCACGCGCATCGTCTCACCACCCCGAGGATACCGACTGATTGGTATGTTCGCGCCTGCGGGGGCCGTTCCTGCCGGACCGCTATCCGTTGCCCGCCACCTCCCGCACCTCGCCGACAGTTCTCTCCTCGATGCGCCGCCAGTCCAGACAGAGGCCGACGCCAGGCTCTTCGGGCCGCGGTAGGTGCCCGTCCCGCGGACGGAGCGGCCTGCGCGAGAGCTGGGTGGACCACGGCAGGAACTCGATCGGCGTCGCGAGCGGCACGGACGAACCGTAGAGGTGCAGGGCAAGCTCAGGGAAGACGTGGGCAGCGAGGGGCACGCCCGCCGCGCGCGCCTGGGCGGCGACATCACGCCAACCCGTGACGCCGCCCACGCGTTGGAGGTCGACGATGAGGTAGTCGACGGCGCGTGCGTCCAAGAGCGCCTGGTGGGCGGCCGCGGTGTACAGGAACTCGCCCGCGGCCAGCGGTACCCGTCCCTCCCTGCGCAGCCGGGCCAGGGGCTCGGGCCTGAGCCCCTCGTGGTAGTCGACCGGGTCCTCCAGCCACGCGAGGTCGAACGGCTCGAGCGCGCGCAGCATGCGCCCGGCGGTTGCGGCGTCCCAGGCGAGCACGGCGTCCGCCATCAGGTCGATGCCGTCTCCGAGCGCGTCGCGCACGGTCTCCACGCGCCGCAGGTCCTCGGCCCGGTCGGCCAGGCCGACGCGCATCTTGACTGTCGCGTAGCCCTCGTCGCGCAGGCGTCCCGCCTCCTCGGCGAGCATCGCCCGCGTCGAGGTCAGGAACAGGGCCTGGCTGGCGTAGCAAGGCATGCGGGAAGGCACGTCCGCCCCGAGCAGCCGCCAAAGCGGCAGACCGTGGGCGCGTCCCGCGAGGTCCCACAGGGCGGTGTCCAGAAGGCTCAGGCCGAACATCCCCACGCCGGCCCGGCCGGTGAGGCGCAGCGCCTGGTCCATCGCGGTCCAGGCGGCGCCGATGTCGGCGGCCGGCCGGCCGATCAGGAGCGAGCCGAGATACGCGGTCATGTCCCGCACGATCGCCGCCTCGGGCGCATGAAACGTCCAGCCGTAGGCGTCGCCGGCGGTCCCTCCCGCCTCGACCGTGACCACAACATAGTGCTGGACAGCGAAGCTTCCCACGGGCGTACGTACCTCGCGTCCGACGTCGACCGCGACCACCCGCGCCGTGACACGGGTGACGGCCCCCGTTTCCGCGGCTGCCACGCCCCCGCTCATGCTCCCCTCTCCCCACTCCGCCCCTGCGCCTCGTCCACCGCAACCGTCGGCCCGACCGCGAACCGGGCCAGCAGGGCGTCCGATACCTCGACGCCAACCCCGGGCCGGTCGCCGAGGCGCAGGCGGCCGCCGACGATCGCCGGCGGCTCCTCGACCACATCCTGGCTGAGAGCCAGGAAGTAGCTGCTCTCGGCGGGCAGGGATGCCGCTGAGGCGTCGGTGACGCCGAAATGGGCGGCTGCGAGGGTGCCATGGGCGTCGTCGCCCTGGCTCCCGAGCAAGGCGCGAGCGCCATGCGCGCGAGCCAGTACGGAGAGAGCGCGCGACGCGCGGTAGCCAGTGCGCGCGCACTTGAGGCTGAGGATGTCGAACTCGCGC
>JAKASY010000638.1 GCA_021817625.1 Bacillota bacterium
CGCCCACGGGGTCACCGGCGCCGCGCGCGTGGTCGACCTGTCGGCGGCGCGGCGCCGGCGGCGTCGGGACCCGGTGTTCGACGAGGATGAGGCGGATGTCTCGCCGCTGGACGAGGCGGAAGAGGAGTTTTGGGACAGCGTCTTCGACGAGGAGCCCATGGGTCCCAAGGCGTATGAGTACGCGCGCCGGCGGCCCGAGGTGCGCTACCCGCTCCTGGCCATCCCCCTCGATGAGGGCCTTCAGGAGGCTGCCGAGGACGGCGACAACGCCATCGTCCACGCCATCGAGCTGCTCGAGAAGCTCATGCCGGATGCGGCTGGCGAGGCGCTGGTCACGCTGGCCGGCGACCTCGATCCGGACGGCGCCCTGTTCGCCCATGTCGTGGAGCGCCTCCTCGCCCTGGAGCCCGCAGCCATGGACCACGTGATGGGCGTGATCGCCGACGGCGACCTGCGCACCGCGGCGCGCCTGGCGCCGGTGCTGGCTGCATCACGGCGGGCCCGACGGGATGTTCGGGTGTTCGACCTCCTGGCGGACCTCCTGGGCCGGACCGGTTGGGCGGAGGGCAAGGAGCGCGTGGCCGACGCCCTGGAAACCTATGGCGACGCGCGCGCCGTGCCGCTTCTGGAGTCGGCGCTCAGCACGGCCGAGCCCCGCTCGCTCTACCAGGAGGCGGTCGTGCGCCGGGCCGTCGACCGCCTCACCCTGGGACGGGCGCACCGAAGTTGATCCGGGCCAAGCGAGAGGCCGCCGGACCCTGGGGTGTATGTCCCGGTCCCGCGGCCTCGGCGCTGTGGCTCTAGCGCCTTCCCTGTCCGGACGGGGCGTCGTCGTCGTCCTCGGCGAGGTCTGCCCTGCCCTTATCAATGAGGCGCTTCACCATGTGGCCGCCGAGCGCCCCCCACGTCTTGGCCGGTACGTTGCCGCCGTAGCGACCGGGGTCGACGCCGACCTCCTTGGCCACCTGGTCCTTGAGCGGCTCCAGGATCGCGTCGTCGTCGTCACGGCCGCGTCTGTGGCGCGGCTTCGCCTCTTCTTCTGCCATGCCCTCACCCCCGCCTAGCGTGCCCACCCTTGCCCCGCGCCGTGCCCGGCGGCCCACCCGGTGCCGACATGCCGGGTTGACGTAGGGAAGGGTTCCCGGTGGCGAAGGCGAGCGAAGCCTGTAGCCAGGAGGAACATTTTGGCGACGCGCGCGTTCGACATGTCGGACGGTAGCCGCGCCGGCAGCCTGACTGCGCTTCGCGCCAAGATCGCCCAGGTTCGCGCCGAGCTCGCGGCCAGCGTCGAAACGGTAGCCGACGGGACCGGCGCCCGGTGTGCCTGGCCAAGAGCCGCCGCCTGGACGCCCTGGTCGTCCGCTACATGCGCCTTGGCGCCTAGCGCTCTGGCTGTCGCTTGGTGCCCGTCGCGGCGCATACGCGCACCGGCGGCGCGTCATGCTGACGGTATGCAAACGGTTGTGGTCGTCGGCGGTGGGTACGCGGGCCTGAGCGCCTGCCTCGAGTTGGCGCGTCGGTCCGTCCGGCGCGAGTTCCAGTATGGGATGCGCCTCGTGCTCGTGAACGAGGAGCCGGACCACACCTACACGACGGAGCTGCACAGCCTGGCTGTCGGGATGGACGAGCCCGACGACGTGCTCGTGCCGCTCGCGCACGTGCTGCGCGCACCCGCGCGGCTCATGGTGGGCCGCGCGGATGCCGTGGACACGGCCCGCCGCGCCGTGTACGTCGACGACGACACGGTGGAGTACGATCACCTGGTGCTCGCGGTGGGCAGCGTTCCCGAGGACTACGGCATCGTCGGCGTCCGCCGCTATGCCCGCTTCCTGACCAGCGCAGCGTCGGCCGAGGCGCTGCAGGAGCGGCTCGACCGCGTGGCGGAGCGCGGCTACGGCACCGTGGTCCTGGTCGGGGCCGGCCTCACCGGCGTCGAGCTGGCGGCAGAGATCAAGGACGTCTACAAGGGCCGGCTCGAGGTGCTGCTGCTCGAGGCCGGCGAGACGATCATGGCCGGCATCGACCCGGCCCTGGCCGAGGCCAGCCGCCGTCTGCTCGAGGACAAGGGCGTCCATGTGCGCACCGCCGTGCGGATCCAGGCTGTGGATGCGGGCACGGTGTCGGTGCGCGGACGCGAGGATGTGCCGTACGACGTGCTGGTTTGGTGCGCAGGCGTCCGGGGCAGCCCTCTGGTCGCGCGCGCCGGCCTGGCCGTGGACGCCCGCGGGCGCGGCCTGACCGACGCCTACCTGCGCGCGCGCGGGCGCCGGGACGTGTGGCTGGCCGGCGACTGTGCCGCCTTCCCCATGCCGAACGGCGGCTTCCTGCCGCCGACCGCGCAGGCGGCCGAGCAGGCCGGTCGCGCCGTGGCGCACAACATCCTGCAGGCGATCGCAGGCGGCGAGCCTGAGCCCTTCCATCCACGCATCCGCGGCTTCTTCGCGTCGCTCGGCGAGTGGGAGGGCGTGGGCCAGGTGGGGCGCGAGGAGTTCTTCGGCCTCCCCGCCATTCTCGTCAAGCGCC
>JAKASY010000639.1 GCA_021817625.1 Bacillota bacterium
AGTCGACGGGCAGCGTAAGCACCGATGCGCAGGCCGGCGGCCAAGGCGGCGGCACGGTCCGCGTCACCCGCTTTACGCCCGGACGCGTGCGCCAGCTTGGCGTCAAGGATCCGAACAACATGGGCGCGGCGGAGGCGCCTGCGGCGGCCGACACCCTCCTGCGCCACTTCGCCGGCGACGAGGTGCGGCCGGAGGACTACGACCTCATCCTGACCGGCGACCTGGCCCGCGTGGGCCTGCCCCTCGCGCGCGACCTGTGCGCCGACGCCGGCCTGGACCTGGGCGAGCGCTGGCAGGACGCGGGCTGCCTACTCTACGATCCCGACCAGAGCGTCGACGCGGGCGGCAGCGGCGCCGCCTGCTGCGCTCTGGTCCTCGCGGCGCACGTGCTGCCCGCGCTGAGGAGCGGACGGTTAAGGCGGGTGCTGTTCGTCGCCACCGGCTCGCTGCACAGCAAGACCACCTATTTGCAGGGCGACGTCATTCCGGCGATCGCCCACGCCGTGGAGCTGGAGGGCGCGCCGGGCGGAAGCGAAGGGGGTGCGCCGAGTTGAGCTATGTCCTCGCCTTCGCCGTCGGCGGCGCCATGTGCGCGCTCGCCCAGGGGGTGCTGTCCGCCTTTCGCCTGACGCCGGCCCACGTCATGGTCCTGTTCGTCGTGCTGGGCGCGGTGGCGGGCGCCTTCGGCCTGTACGAGCCCCTGGTCAAGCTGGCCGGCGCCGGCGCGACGGTGCCGCTGCCCGGCTTCGGCTTCGCCCTCGTGCAGGGGGCGATGGAGGATGTCCACAAGATGGGCTGGGTGGGCGCCTTCTCCGGCGGCCTTCGGGCCACGGGCGCCGGCATCAAGGCGGCCGTTGTGTTCGCCCTCGCCGCCGCCGTCGTGGCCAGGCCGGTGCGCTAGACGCCTCTCCCCCGCCCGCCGTGATAAAATCCGGCCGACGGGGGTGGCGGCGTGCTGTCGGGCCTGAGCCTCGAAGAGATCGTTCTCCTCCTTCCCGCCGTGCTGGCTGCCGTCATCCTACACGAGCTCGCCCATGGCCTCGTGGCGCGGGCGCTTGGCGACCCGACGGCGGAGCGCGCCGGACGACTTACCCTGAACCCCATTCCGCACATCGACTGGGTCGGCCTTCTCGCGCTCGTGTTCTTCCACTTTGGCTGGGCCAAGCCGGTGCCCGTGGACCCGCGCTACTTCCGCCGGCCGTATCGGGACATGGTGCTCGTGGCCCTGGCCGGGCCGGTCACGAACGGCCTTTGGGCGCTTGCGCTGTCCTTCCCGCTGGTCATCGTGGCGCGCGCCTATCCGCTTGGCCTGAACTCGCAGGCGCCCGTTGTCCAGGTGCTGCTTCTGGCGGTGTACATCAGCGTCGCCCTCGGCATCTTCAACCTCCTGCCGGTGCCGCCGCTCGACGGCTCACACTTCCTGAGCGCGCTCTGGCCGCGGGCCACCGTCTGGGTCACGCGCTTCGGCTTCATCCTCCTCCTCGTGCTCGTCCTGAGCGGCGTCGTGGGCCGCGTTCTCGAACCCCTCGTGACGTGGGTGACCGGCGGCTTTCTCAGCCTGGCACTGACCGCCACGCGGGGCGTCTAGGGCGCCTGCCCAGGCCCTCGCGCAGCCCGGCGACGGCGTGGACAGGCCGCGGCCGGGCGGCTACGCTAGGAGGCGTATGTGCGGCGCCAGCGCGGAGAGGACGGGAGCGCACTGAGTGGGCAAGAGCCGGAAAGCATGCGTGTGATGGCGGGCCTTCGGCCGTCCGGGGGCCTACACCTCGGAAACTACCTGGGCGCCTTGCGCAACATGGTGGAGCTGCAGGATCGCTACCGCTGCTACTTCGAGATCGCCGACTGGCACGTGCTGACCACAGGCTACGAGGACACGACGGGGCTGCGGAGCGCGGTGGAGGAGATGCTTCTCGCCTTCATCGGCGCTGGCATCGACCCCGAGCGTGCGGTCGTCTTCGTCCAGAGCGACGTGAGCGAGCACGCCGAGTTGGCGCTCCTCCTGGGCATGGTCACGCCCCTCAGCTGGCTCGAGCGCGTGCCCACGTACAAGGAGCAGCTGCGCGAGCTGTCCGGCCGGGAGATCGCGACGTTCGGCTTCCTCGGCTACCCGGTCCTGCAGACGGCCGACATCCTTGCCTATCGGGCCGAGGGGGTGCCGGTCGGGCGCGACCAGCTGCCGCATCTCGAGATCGGGCGCGAGATCGCCCGGCGCTTCAACCACCTCTACCGGCCGGTCTTCCCGGAGCCGCGGCCGCTGCTCACGGAGTCGCCGGTGGTGCCCGGCACCGACGGCCGCAAGATGTCCAAGAGCTACGACAACACGCTGCCCCTGGACGCCGAGCCGACCGAGATCCGGGCCCGGCTACGCGGCATGGTCACGGATCCCCAGAAGGTGCGGCGCAACGACCCCGGCCACCCCGACGTCTGCCCGGTGTTCACCTTGCACAAGGCGCTGGCGGACACGGGCGCTGTGGACGCCATCGCTGCCGACTGTCGCAGCGGGGCCCTCGGCTGCGTCGACT
>JAKASY010000640.1 GCA_021817625.1 Bacillota bacterium
ATCTTCGGTGACGGGGCAGGCGGCGGCCTCGACCAGGGCATGCGTGCCCCGCCCGTAGAAGCCGACGATCGGCCCGTCCGGCCCGGCGCCCACCGGCATCGCGGTCTTTGCCCGGTAGCCGAGCCCATCCGGCTCGCCCGCCGTCAGGACATCCTCGACGGGGACGGCGCCGAGGCCGCCGATGCGTGCCAGGCTCTCGATCAGGCGGTGGCGCTTTTGGGCGCGCTGGGCGGCGGGCGCGAGGGCCATGAGCGGGCAGCCGCCGCAGCGCTCCGCGACCGCGCAGGGCGGCGCGCGCCGGTCGGGCGAGGGGCGCTCCACGGCCAGGAGCTCGGCGCGCGCGTAGCGCTCCCGCCGCTCCCGCACCCGCGCCTCCACGACCTCGCCGGGCAGGGCGCCGGGCACGAACAGCGCGAGGCCGTCCGCCCGCCCGACCCCCTCCCCTTGCGAGCCGAGCGACGTGATCTCGAGGCGCACGCGATCCCCCGCCCGCGTCTCGGCGGCAGGGCTCATCCGGCCCGCTCCCGCACGGACGCCGGCCCGAGCACCGTCAGCGTGCCCGCGTCCGCATCCAGTCGGCACGGCACGCCCAGCGGCAGGGCGGACTGCACGGGCCCGTGCCCGAGCGGCAGGCCCGCGAGGACAGGCACGCCGAGCGCGGCGAGGTGGCGCTCGAGCACGGCGTCGAGCTCGAGGCCGGCGCTCGCCGCGCAGTCCGTGAACGTGCCGAGGGCGACGCCCGCGACGCCGTCCAGGGCACCGCTCAGCCGGAGCTGGACCAGGCAGCGGTCGATGCGGTACGCCGCCTCGGACACGTCCTCGAGCAAGAGGATCGCGCCGCGCGTCGGCGGCATGAGCGGCGTGCCGACCGCGGCCGCGAGGCAGGTGAGGTTGCCGCCGACGACCGGTCCCTCGGCGCCGCCGCCGCGCACGGCGCGCGGCGCGGGCCACCCCTCGGGCAGCGGCAGGGGCGCGGGCGCGCACCCCCCAAGGGCCCACAGGGCGCTCTCCGCGGCGAACGCGCTCCAGCCGACCGCCACGCCCGGCATGGCGCCGTGCACGGAGGGGACGCCGGCGCGCGCCAGGGCGCCGTGCAGGAAGGTGGCGTCGCTCATGCCCACGACCGGCCGGGGCGCGCGCACGATCTCCGGCCACGGCAGCGCCGCGGCCACCTCCGCTGTGCCCTCGCCGCCGCGCGCGAGCCAGACGATGTCCACGTCCGGCGCCGTGAGCGCCCAGGAGAGGTCGGCGAGGCGCTGGCTCGCGCTGCCCGCCCACGGGCCGTCGCGCTCCTCCAGGCTGCGGCCAGGCAGCACCTCGAGCCCGAGCGCCAAGAGGCGCGCCGACGCCGCGGCGGCGCCGCCCTCGGCGAGGGCGCCGGCCGGCGCCACGAGCGCGACGCGCGCGCCGCGCTCGGGCACCCTTCGCCAGCGCCTCACACGCGCTCGCGCAGGCGGCCGCGGATCGCCTCCTCCACCTCGGGTGCGCGCGCCCGCCCCCGCAGCTCGCGCATCACGCCGCCGACGAGCGCCCCCATCGCCTTCTCCTTGCCGCCGAGGACGTCGGCCACGGCCTTCTCGTTCGCCGCCAGCACCCGGTCGATCACGGCCAGGAGCGCGCCCTCGTCGCGCACCACGGCCAGGCCCTCGGCCGCGATCCGCTCGTCCACGCCGCCGCCCTCGCGCACGAGGCGCTCGAACAGGTCCTTGGCCGCCGTGCGGGCGATGTCGCCGACCTCGAGGCGCGCCAGAAGGCGCGCCAGGCCGGCCGGCGGCAGCGCCCCGTCCACCAGGGCCGGCCCGCCCTCGTTCTCGATGCGCGCGCCCTCGCCCAGGATCCACACGGCCGCCTCGCGCGCGCCGGCCCCGGCCGCCACGGCCTCATCGAAGTAGCGCGCGCTGTTCAGGCGCCCGGCGAGGAGCGCCGCGTCCTCCTCGCGCAGCCCGAGCCCCACGTAGCGCGCCCGCCGCTGCGCGGGCAGCTCGGGCAGGCGGCTGCGCTCGCGCTCGACCGCGTCCGGCAAGAGGACCAGCGGTGGCAGGTCGGGCTCGGGGAAGTAGCGGTAGTCGTCCTCGCCCTCCTTGAGCCGCATCGGATAGGTGGCGCCGCGCACCTCGTCCCAGCCCCGGGTCTCGCCGCGCACCGCCTCCCCCGCCGCGATGAGCCGCGCCTGGCGCTCGCCCTCGTGGACGAGGGCGCGCTCGAGCGAGCGCAGGGAGTTCATGTTCTTGACCTCCACGCGCTGGCCGTAGGCGCTCTCGCCGCGTGGCCGAAGCGAGATGTTGCCGTCGACGCGTAGAGAGCCCTCCTCCATGCGGACGTCGGAGATCGCCAGGGCCTCGGCGATCGCCCTGAGCTCCGCCACGTAGGCGCGGGCCTCCTGAGGACTGCGCATGTCCGGCGCCGACACCACCTCGACCAGGGGCACGCCGGCGCGGTTCAGGTCGACCCGCGCCTCGCCGTCGGCGTGCAGGAGCTTGCCGGCGTCCTCCTCCAGGTGGGCCCGCACGATGCCCACCCG
>JAKASY010000641.1 GCA_021817625.1 Bacillota bacterium
AGGAGCTCGTCTCATGGGTATCGCGGGCATTCTCCTTGGCCCGGTGTGTGCGGCGGCCGCCTGGGCGGTATGGCGCCAGGGCCGCACCGAGGCCACGACGGGCGACAGGGGCCGGCGCCGGGGGCGGCCGCGCCGCCACGCCGCGCCGCATGTCCTGGTGATCGGTCGAAGGGGGCGGGGTGCGACGTGAGGACCGGGAGCGCGCTCTGGGGGCACGGCCTGGTGCCGGACGGGGCGTGGCGCCCTGGGCGCAAGCGCATGCTTGGTGTGGCCGTGCTCGGGGCGACAGGCAGCGTCGGTCGCCAGACCCTGGACGTGATCGCCCGCTGCGGCGGGCGCCTGCGAGCGGTTGCCCTCGCCGCCCACGCCGACGGCGCGGGCCTGACGGAGCTCGCGACGGCGCACCAGGTCTCCCTGGTCGGGCTTGCGAGCGAAGCGCCGGCCACGCCCCTGGGTGACGGGCCGTGGCGGAGCGTCGTCGGCCAGGGCGCCCTCGAGGCGGCGGCCACGGCGCCGGGTGTGGACGTGGTGGTGGCCGCGACGCCCGGCTTGGCAGCCCTGCGTGCCGTGCTGGCGGCCCTCAGCCTCGGCCGCCGCGTGGCGCTGGCCAACAAGGAGATCCTGATCGCGGGCGGCGACCTCATCGCGCGCGCGGTGCGCGCCCACGGCGGCCTTTTGCTTCCGGTGGACTCCGAGCATGTGGCGGTGCACCAGCTGCTCCGCCACGAGCCGCCGGAGGCCGTAGCGCGCGTCGTCCTGACCGCCTCCGGCGGGCCGTTCCGCCGCACGCCGAGGGCGGACCTCGCCGCCGTGGGCGCCGCCGCCGCACTTGCCCACCCAACGTGGCGCATGGGGCCGATGAACACGCTCAACAGCGCGACGCTGATGAACAAGGGTTTCGAGGTGCTGGAGGCGATGCGCCTGTTCGGCCTCGAGGCCGCGCGGGTGGCGGTGGTGGTCCACCCGCAGAGCGTGGTGCACTCGTTTGTGGAGCTCGTGGACGGCACGGTTCTGGCCCAGCTGGCGAGCGCAGACATGCGCCTGCCCATTCAGTACGCCCTGCTCTACCCCGATCGCGCCCCGTCTGCCGCGCCCCGGCTTGACCTGTGGCAGACGCCGGCTCTCGACCTCGAGCCGGTGCGCGAGGCCGACTTCCCGTCCTTGTCTGTGGCGGTGGCCGCTGGTAAGATAGGTGGGACAGCGCCAGCGGTCCTGGTGGCCGCGAACGAAGAGGCGGTGTCGGCGTTTGTGGTCGGGCGGCTCGGTTTCCTGGAGATCCCGGAGGTCGTGCGGACGGTATTGGGCCAGGCTCCGCCGGCGGCGGTGGACTCGATCGAGGATGTCGAGAGGGCGGATGCTTGGGCGCGGGGTCAGGCGCGCAGGTTGCTCGGGGCCGATGCTTAGGAGCGCGGGAGCCCCCTTGCTGGTACCGAACGGTGCGCCCAAGCGTGGCGCGGGGGGCTGCGCCGGCCGAGACCGGCAGATGTCTCCCGCGCCACGCATGTGACCGGCGCCTGGCACACGAGGACGCGCACGAAAGGGGCTTCCCGGTTGGCCAAGCCAGCGGACCAGTACGTCAAGCAGATCACATCGCCGACCGAGGACTACTCGCAATGGTATGTGGACGTTGTCCTCAAGGCCGAGCTCGCCGACTACGGCCCGGTCAAGGGCACCATGGTGATCCGGCCCGCCGGCTACGCGATCTGGGAGCGCATCCAGGCCGGGCTGGACCGCAGATTCAAGGAGAGTGGGCACGAGAACGCCATGTTCCCGCTGCTCATCCCGGAGTCGTTCATGCAGCGCGAGGCAGAGCACGTCGAGGGCTTCGCGCCCGAGGTCGCCTGGGTGACGCAGGGCGGCGGCGACCACCTGTCCGAGCGTCTGGCGATTCGACCCACCTCCGAGACCGTCATCTGCTCCATGTACGCGAAGTGGATCCAGTCGTACCGCGACCTGCCGATGCTCTTGAACCAGTGGGTGAACGTGGTGCGCTGGGAGAAGGCGACGCGGCCCTTTTTGCGCACGACGGAATTCCTTTGGCAGGAGGGTCACACCGCCCATGCCACGGAGGCGGAGGCGCACGAGGAAGCGCTGCGCATGCTCGAGACCTATCGCGACTTCCTCGAGCGCGAGATGGCCATTCCCGTGCTCGTGGGCCGGAAGAGCGCGCGCGAGAAGTTCGCTGGCGCCGTCGCCACCTATACGTGCGAAGCCCTCATGGGCGATGGACGCGCCCTTCAGGCCGCCACGTCGCACGAGCTCGGCACCCACTTCTCGGAGGCCTTCGACATCCGCTTCCTCGACCGCGACGGCGTGGAGAAGCCGGTCTGGCAGACGTCGTGGGGCTCCAGCACGCGCATGATCGGCGCCCTCATCATGGTCCACGGCGACGCGCGCGGCCTCGTGGTGCCGCCGCGGCTCGCGCCTGTTCAGGTGATCATTGTGCCGATCGCCCCCGGCAAGGAGGGGGAGGCCGTGCGCACGCGGGTGCGCCAGCTCAAGGCCAGCCTCGAGGGCAT
>JAKASY010000642.1 GCA_021817625.1 Bacillota bacterium
GGCCAGGTTGATCACGGGCCGCCCCTGGACGGTCGCGCGCGCCCCCTGCCGACCCGTCAGGACCGGCGGCTCGCGGTACACCCCGTCGGCGCGAAGCCGCGCCACCTCGTCGCGGATGCGGTCAAGCGTCGCCATCGTCCCCCACCTTCCGGTCCGCCCTGCCCACCGCGTGTCCCACGCTCGGTTCGCGTCGGGGCCGTAGCGATTCCTCCTCGGCGATGGAAACCAGGACCTTGCCGGCGTGGCCGCCGGCCGCGGTCTCCACCGCCTCGGCGATGCGCTCCAGGGGGAAACGGTGGGTGACCAGGGGGCGAAGGTCGACGCGCCCGCGGGCGACGAGGCGCGTGGCGTCCTGCCACGTCTGCCAGAGGCGACGGCCGGTCACGCCGTAGATCGTCAGCCCGCGCATGACCACGCCCTCCGCCCAGTCCACGACGGCGTTGGTCGCGCCGAGGCCGAGGACCGACACCCGGCCGGCCGAGCGCACGGCATCGATGCACAGGCGCAGGGCATCGGCGCTGCCGGACATCTCGAGCGCGACGTCGAAGCCGGCCGCCTCGCCCGCCGCGGCACGCACGGCCTGAGGCGTCGCCGCGGCGGGATCGAGGACGCGATCGGCGCCCATGCGAAGGGCCAGGGCGCGGCGGTCGTCCGAGCCTTCGACCACGACCACCGCGGCCGCTCCGGCCGCCCTCGCCACGGCCGTGGCGCCCAGTCCGGTCGGGCCGGCGCCGGTGATGAGAACGCTTCGGGCCGTGAGCGGCTGGGCCAGCGCGGTGTGCACGGCGTTGCCGAACGACTCGAGAAGCGGCGCAACCTCCCAGGCCACGCCAGCGGGCAGAGGCCACGCGTTCTGGGCGGGCACGACGAGATAGTCGGCAAACGCGCCGTCGCGGTCCAGGCCGAGGATGCGCACGGCCGTGCAGGCGTGTCCGTCGCCGCTCCGGCAGGCGGCGCAGACGCCGCACACGACATGGGTCTCTATGGCCACGCGGTCGCCCGCGCGCAGCGAGGCGACGCCGGCGCCGAGGGCGTCGACGTGGCCGGCGCACTCGTGGCCAAGGACGAGGGGCGGGCGCACCCGCCGCTCTGCCCACGCGTTCCAGCGCCAGACGCTCACGTCGGTGCCGCAGATCGAGGCAGCCGAGAGCCGGATGCGAACCTCGCCGGGGCCCGGCTCGGGAATGCGTGCCTCGACCAGGGACGCGGCGGGCCCGCTGCGCTCCTTGCGCACCGCCCGCATGGTGTGATCATGCATCGACGCCGTCCTGGCCTCCCTGGGTGCGTGCTTGTGCACCCCAAGCATAGCCGACACGACCTGCCGGCCGAAGGGCCGATCGGGCCGGAGCGGCACCGTCCCCGGCCTGGGGCGGCCTGGTTGGCGCGCTGGCCGCCCGGCGGCCGAGGCGGCGCACCGCGCGCCGCCCGCCCCGAGCCCATGCGCAAGCGAGCGCCGAGGAGCGTGGGCCGGATTGAAAGCCGCACGCGCACCTTTGACGCGACAAATTCACGCAACGGTCCCTGATTGGGCGTGAGCGCTCTCGTTGACCCGTCGCGGCGATGCCACCTATCATGGGAGCGAGCGCGCCGGCCGCGCGCGACGGGAAGGGGGGCGAGCCATGGCGAGGTCGCGCCCGCTCCGGCTGTTCACGCTCCCCTTGGGCCCCCGGTCCCTCGGTGTCGACGTCCCCCTGCTCGTCGGCATCCTGCTCCTGTTCTACGCCCTCGTGCGCGCCGCGTCGGTCGTCGCCGCGCCGCTGGGCCACGTGCCGCCGATGTCCCTTTCGCCGGCCGCGCTGCCCGGCTACGTCGCGCTGTCGCTCCTGCGCATGGCGGTCGCCCTCGTCGCCTCCATCGTGTTCAGCATCGTCTACGGTTACGTGGCCGCGCACTCGCCAGCGGCCGAGCGCATCCTGGTGCCGCTTCTCGACATCCTCCAGTCGGTGCCGGTCCTGGGCTTTCTCACCTTCACGGTCACGGCCTTCATCGCCCTCGCGCCGGGCAGCCTGCTCGGACCGGAGCTCGCGTCGGTGTTCGCCATCTTCACGGCCCAGGCGTGGAACATGACCTTCGCCTTCTATCACAGTCTGCGCACGATTCCCAAGGAATTGGTGGAGGCGGCCTCCCTCTATCGCCTCGGACCGCTCGAGCGCTTCATCCAGCTCGAACTGCCGGCCGCCATGATCCCCCTGGCCTGGAACACGATGCTCAGCTTCGGCGCGAGCTGGGTCTTCCTCACCGCCAGCGAGGCGATCACCGTCGCGTCGCGCACCATTCTCCTGCCCGGCATCGGCTCCTACATCGCGCTGGCCATCCGGGCCGGCCGCGCCCTGCCCGTGCTGTACGCGATCGTCGCCATGCTCCTGGTCGTGGTCCTCCTGGACCAGCTCGTGTGGCGGCCGGTCATCGCCTGGTCGCACCGCTATCAGCTCACGTCGACGCCGGGCGGCGGCGAGGAGCCAACCTCCTGGGTGCTCACGCTCCTTCAGCGCAGCGCACTCCTGCCCTGGCTCGGCG
>JAKASY010000643.1 GCA_021817625.1 Bacillota bacterium
TGGCGAAGTTGGCGCCCGCGGCGCTGTCCGTCCCTGCCGCCGGCCGGATCCGCCCGAGCGCCGCCTTGGCCTCGTCCGCCGTCATCTGGCCGCGCTCAACCGCTCGCCCCAGACGCCGCTCGATCGCCGCGCGCCCCTTCTCGGCCAGGGCCTCGCTCACATCGATCAGGCTCACCTCGTAGCCGGAGGCAGCGCCCAGCTGGGCGATGCCGCTTCCCATCGTGCCGCTCCCGACCACCGCGATGCGCCGGATCTCCATTGCCGCGCCCGTCCCCTTTCTCTCATCCGCCTGTGCATCTTCACCAGGGTCCCGCATGCACGAATCCGGCCGCGCCCGCTCTACAGGATCGGCCGCCCCTCCTCGGCCGGTGGCCAGACGCCTCGCGCCACCATCTCGAGCACCTCGGCCACGCCCTCCTCGTCGACCCGGGCCGTCACCCAGCGCGCCCGCTCCCGCACCCCCTCCGGGGCGTTCGCCATCGCCACCGCGTGGCCGACCCGGTCGAACATCTCGACGTCGTTCCAGCCGTCACCGATCGCGAGCGTGCGCCCGGGGTCGATGCCCCGCCGGTTGAGCAGCCAGGCCAGCCCGTCCCCCTTGGACACGCCCCGGCCGACCACCTCGTAGCCGCCGGTCGGCGACGTGAGGCGGGCGCCGATGCCCGGGTGGCTCTCGATCCGCTCCCTGAGCGCCCGCACGCCCTCCCGCGGCCCGAGCGGCGAGATCTTGTACACCGGCTCCAGCCCCGGGTCGAGGGCCTGGAACAGCCGCAGGGGCGGGATCTCCCACAGGATGTGGCGCGTGCCCGTGTAGGTGCGGAAGATGCCGCGCTGGTGCGCCTCGCGCAGGACGTGCCAGGGCGCGCGCCGGCGTGAGCCGTACACGTGGCTGCGCGCCTGCACGGCCAGGACGACGTCGCACTCGCCGGCCCAGCGCAGGACGTCGCGCACGGCGTCGGCGGCGATCGGCCGGCTGCGCAGCACCTTCCCCTGCCCCTCCACCACGAGGCCGCCGTCGAGCGCCACGAGGTCGAAGCCCGCGCCCACCTCGCGCGCATACGCGTAAGCGGTGCCCAGGCGCCGGCCGGTGGCGACCATCACCGTGAGGCCGAGGCGCCGGCACTCGGCCACGGCGTCCACCGTGCGGCGGTGGATCGTGAGGTTCGAGCGCAGGATGGTGCCGTCCACGTCGAGGGCGATGGCCTCGATCGGCAGGGCGGGCTCCGGCCGCGGCGGCCGTGCCTCCCGCTCGCTCACGTCCTCGCTCCCGCGTGCGGAGGCCGTCACGAGGCGCCCACCTGACGCGCCCGCTCGCGCAGGCGCAGGAGCGCCCGCGCCACCGCCTCCGGTCGCTCGAGCTGCACGTAGTGGCCGGCGCCGTCGACGACCGTGCCCTCGATCGCCGCCGGATCCCCCCAGCGCGCGATGAGCCGCTCCGACAGGCGCGGCGGCGTCATCTTGTCCTGGCTGCCGACCACTGCCGCGGCGGGAAGGCGCAGCGCCCCTACCCTATCCTCCGCGTCGAAGGCGTCGCAGGCGGCGAAGTCGCCGTGCAAAACGCCCGCAGCGGCGCTCGCGTCGAGGGCCCGTACCTCGCCATCGAGCAGCTCACGCGCCGCCCCCGGGGCGAACATCCAGGTGGCGAGGCCGTCGGGTACACGCCGCTCGGCGAGCGCGGCCAGGATGTCCGGGTGCACCCGCAGGCGGGCACCGCTCCCGACAAGGCCGATGCCGCCCAGCAGGTCGGGCTCCGCCAGCGCGACGGCCAGGGCGATCGCGCCGCCCATCGAGTGCCCGACCACGATCGGGCGCTCGTAGCCCTCGCGCCGGATGAGCGCCGCCACGCTCTCGGCGTACCCGTCCGGGCCCTCGATGGTCGTGCGCCCCTCGCCGCCCGCGCTCCCGTGCCCCGGCAGGTCCACCGCCACGGCCCCCGGAACCAACGCGAGGAGCGGCCCGAACCGGCTCGCGTCGGCGCCGGCGCCGTGCACGAACACGAACGCGAACGCCCCGGAAGGGCGTCCGTCTGCGCCGACCGCGGCCACGGCCGCGCCTCGCCCGCCGCCCGCCGTGACCCGCCCCCTCGCTCGCGCCTTGCCCGTCACGCGATCCTTGTTCCATAAGGGAGCATACAGCAATCGCCCGTCCGCCGGTGCTCGTCGCGCCCTCCGCCTTCAAGGGCAGCTTCACCGCCCGCGCCGCCGCGTGCGCCATGGCGTCCGGCCTCGACCCGGAGCAGCCTCGCGTCCTCCTGCCGCTCGCGGACGGCGGCGACGGCACCGCGGCCGTGCTGGGCCGGGCGCGCGGCGGACGGCCGGCGCGGGTGCGCGCGGCGGACGCGCTGGGACGTCCGCGCAGCGCCCTGGTCTGGATCTTGGACGACGGCGGCGCGGTCGACCTGGCGGCCGCCTGCGGCCTGCGCCGCCTGCTCGTGCGGCGCGAGCGCCTGCGCCCCCTGGACGCCGGCACGGAAGGGCTCGGTCAGGCGATCGCCGCCCTCGCCTCCCTCT
>JAKASY010000644.1 GCA_021817625.1 Bacillota bacterium
CCTCGCCACCGAGTTCCCGCAAAGCGTTTTCGCCAATCAGGCGGAACTCGATTACGCCAGCGTCGAGCTTGGCCGCGGACACTCCGACCTTGCGCTGCGCGCGGCGACGCTCGTCGCGGACCGCACCGGCGACGCCGGGCTGGAACAGCGCGCGCGCATGTTGATGGCGCGGGCGCTGGCCGCCCCGCGGGTTGCGGCCGAGCGGCCGGACGGGGGTGGCAAGTGGGCCCGAGTGGTGCCCGACGTCGCCGGCGAATCCACCGAGCAGGCGCTTGCCCGGCTCGCGGCCGCAGGTCTGTCGGTGCGTCGCGTGGGGCCGCTCGGGGCCCGGGTCGTCGGCACCCTGCCGGCGGCAGGCGAAAGGGCCGGCCCCGGGCCGGTGCTGATGTTCGAGGGAGCGGCGCCCGCGCATCACGTCGCCGGGGCGCCGGCATCCTAGCGCAAGGCAGAGGATGGTAGCGCGCTTGCTTACGGAGGAACTGCTCGCCCAGTTGCCCGCCGCGACCCCCTTGGGCGACCTGCCCGCGGAGGTGGGTCTGGTGGTCTGCGACTCGCGTCGGGTGGGCAGGGGCGACGTGTTCGTGGCCATCCAGGGCCTGCGCGAGGACGGCCACGCCTACATCGCCCAGGCGCGGGAGCGCGGCGCGGCGCTTGTCGTGGGCGAGCGGCTGGACGCGCTGAGCGGCGGACCGTCCCTGCTCGTGCCGGATAGCCGGCGCGCCTTGGGCCTTCTGGCCGCGGCCGCCTCCGGGCACCCCTCCAAGCACCTGCGCATGATCGGCGTGACCGGCACGAACGGCAAGACCTCGACCACGCACCTCCTCGCCTCCATCCTGGAGGCGAGCGGCACGCCCACGGCGGTGATCGGCACGATCGGCGTCTACCTGGGCGGCGAGCGCCAGGACTTGGCCCGCACCACACCGGATCCAGGGGACCTGCAGCCGCTCCTCGCGCACCTTCTCGGGCGCGGCGCGCGCGCCGTGGTGATGGAGGTCTCCTCCCACGCCCTGGCCCTCGACCGCGTGGTCGGCTGCGAGTTCGATGGGGCGGTGTTCACGAACCTCACGCAGGACCACCTCGACTTCCACCGCACGATCGAGAGCTATCGCAGCGCCAAGCTCCGGCTGTTCACGAGCCTCGGCGGCTCCTACACCGGCGCGCCCAAGGCCGGCCGCAAGTGGGCGGCGATCAACATCGGGGATCCGTCGGGGCCGTTGTTCATGCGGCGCACTCCTGTGCGCACGGTCACCTTCGGGCCCGGCGGCGAGGTGCAGGCCGAGGCGGTGGAGTGCGACCGCGACGGCAGCCGCTTCGTGCTGCGCGGCCCCTTCGGCCTGAGGCCGGTGCGCCTAAGGCCCCCGGGCCGGTTCTACGCCCTGAACGCTCTCGCGGCGGCGGCGGCCGCCTGGGCCGAGGGCGTCAGCGTCGACGCGATCGTCGCCGGGCTTGAGGCCGTGCGCGGCGTGCCTGGCAGGTTCGAGGCGGTGACGGGCCCGTGGCCGTTTCTCGTGGTGGTCGACTACGCCCACACTCCCGACGGCATGGAGAAGCTCCTCACGGCGGCACGCGAGGTCACGCCCGGCCGCGTCTTCCTCCTGACCGGCGCGGGCGGCGACCGCGACCGCGGCAAGCGCGCGCCGATGGGCGAGGCGGCGGCGCGCGGTGCCGACTTCGTGGCGCTTACCGCGGACAACCCGCGCAGCGAGGATCCCGAGCGCATCATGGACCAGCTCGAGGAGGGCGTCGCGCGGGCTCGCAAGCGCCCGCTCGTGCGCGACGTGGACCGCCGGCGCGCGATCGAGGCCGTGATGCGCCAGGCGCGCGCGGGAGACACAGTGGTTCTCGCGGGAAAGGGGCATGAGACCTACCAGATCGTCGGCGATCATGTGTTCCCATTCGACGATCGCGTGATGGCGCGCGAGGTGCTGGAGGAGATGGGGCCATGGTGACGCTGGCGGAGCTGGTGGCGGCGGCGGGGCGGCCGGTGGGCACGGGTCCGACGGTGTTCCCGCACGTCGCCGTGGACAGCCGCGAGGTGGGGGAGGGCGACCTGTTCGTCGCCCTGCGCGGCGAGCACACGGACGGCCACCGCTTCGTGGCAGAGGCGCTCGTGCGCGGCGCCGGCGGCGCGCTCGTGCGCGAGGTTCCCCCGGCCGTGCCCGCGGGCCACACGGTCGTCCAGTGCGCGGATCCCCTGCGCACGCTCTGGACGGTGGCGGACCGGCGCCGGCAGAAGGCCGCGCTGCGCATGGTGGGCGTCACGGGAAGCGTCGGCAAGACGACGACCAAGGAGTGGATCTCTGCTCTGCTCGAGACCACCTACCGCACCTTCCGCACGCGCGGCAACCGCAACACGGAGGTCGGCCTGCCGATGGACCTCCTGGAGCTCACGGGCAGGGAGGAGGCGGGCGTGGCCGAGCTGGCGATGCGCGGCCCGGGCGAGATCCGCATGCTGTGCGACCTGGTTCGGCCACAGGTGGGGGTGATCACGAACCTTGGCGAGAGCCAT
>JAKASY010000011.1 GCA_021817625.1 Bacillota bacterium
GGCGGCGGCCGTGATCAGCGAGCCGAGGCCGAAGGCGACGAGCGTGTGGCCCGCCCATGACGCCGCCTCGGCCAGGATGGACAGGTTCCAGGCGCCGCCGGCGGCCGTGATCCCGCCCGTGACGAGGGAGGGGAAGATGCCCGGCAGGATCAGGGTGCGCCAGCGCTCGAGGCCGCGCAGGCCGAAGATCTCGCCCGCCTCGCGCAGGTCGCCGGTGAGGCCCTGCGCGCCGGCGATGACGTTGAACAGGATGTACCACTGCGTGCCGAGCGTCATGAGCAGGACCGAGCCGAGGGACATCGCCAGGTGCACGCGCAGGAAGACAAGGACGGCGAGGCCGTACAGGAGGTTTGCGGGGAAGGCGGCGGCGTTCTGGACCACCGGCTCAAGGTACGCGGTCAGGCGCCGCGACTGACCTATCGCCACGCCGACCGGCACGCACCACAGGGCGCCCAGGAGGACGCTCAAGAGGACGCGGCCGAGCGTGGCCAGGGCGGCGAGCACGAACTGGGCGAACACGGCCGCGGGCAGGGCCGCGAGCGAGAGCGCGACGCGGACGAGCGCCGGCACGAGGACGGCGCCGAGGACCGCGGCCACCACCGTCCACACGGCAATGCGCACCCACGGGCGCAGCGGACGTGGCTCGCCCAGAGGCGGCGGCGCCACCTGGCGGGCGCGCAGGGCGTCGAGGGGCCCGGAGAGGTGGCCGCCGAGCCACGGCAGGAGCGCGCTGCGCTGAAGGAGGGTGAGAACCCAGGAGCTCGGCTCCTCGCCGCCATCGGAGGTGGCGGTGAGCTGGTAGCGGTGCGACCAGGCCACGGCCGGACGCCAAACGAGCTGGTCGAGGACGATCACGACGAGCAGCATGGCCGCGATCGCGTACACGACGGGCAGGGCCTGGCCATGGCGGATGGCGACCGCGATGTACGAGCCGATGCCCGGGAGGACGATGGTGTGGGAGGAAACGGTGATCGCCTCGCTCGCGGTCAGGAACACCCAGCTCGCGCCGAAGCTCAGCATCGCGTTCCACGTGAGCGGGATCATGGCCGCCGGCAGCTCGAGCTGGATGAAGCGCTCGAAGGGCCCAAGCCGGTAGAGCGACGCCGCCTCCGCGAGGTCGCGCGGGATCGTGCGCAGGCTGTGATAGAAGGCGAAGGTCATGTTCCACGCCTGCGCCGTGAAGATCGCGAACACCGAGGCCAGCTGCGGCCCGATCAGGCTGCCCGGGGCGAGGGCCACGAAGGCCGTCACCGTGAAGCTCAGAAAGCCCAGGACCGGCACCGACTGCAGGATGTCGAGGAGGGGGATGAGGACGCGCTCGGCGCTCGGCGAGTGGGCGGCGACGTAGCCGTAGACGAGGCTGAACAGGAGGGCGCCAACCAAGGCCACGGCCATGCGCAGGAGGGAGAGCCCCACGTAGCCCGGCAGGGCCGTCGGGCTGAGCGAGATCGGCGGCACGTGCGAGAGGGGCGCGGCCACGCCCGGGGCGGCCCGGATCAGGGCGTAGAGGAGAAGCAGGACGCCGATCAGGAGAGGGGCGTCGACGCCCAGGGCGCGTGGCCCGGTGGGCAGCGCGAACAGCCGGAGCCGGCGCGGCCTGGGCATGGGCTCCCTCCTCTCCGGCGCGCGCGGCGCGCGGCCTCTGCGCTCGTCCCCATGATAGGTGGCGGAGCGGCCACGGGTCAACGAGGGCGGCCACGAGCGACCCAGGGCCACTGTCTCAGGTTGTCGCCCCCAAGGTGCGTGTGCGGCGCCAAATCCGGTCCGCGCGCCCCGGCGCTCGCTTATGCATCGCTCATTGGCGAACCTTTCCACGTGACCGGGCCGGGAGCTCCCGCCGCCCGCCGCCGCCCGCGCGGGGCGCGCGAGCGCCCGCGCGCCCGACCGGGAGCGCTTGACGGCCCCCGCTGCCCGCGGTACAAGCAGGGCGACCGCGCTGGCGCGCCCTCGGCGCGCAGGGCGGCGCGGAGGTGGCGGATGGCGGAATTGCGCAGTGTCGAATGGGCCGACGGCCGCCTCAGGCTGGTCGATCAGCGCGCCCTGCCGGCCAGGCTTGTGCGCGTCGAGCTCGAGACCCCCGAGGCCGTCGCCGAGGCCATCCGCGTCATGGCCGTGCGGGGCGCCCCGGCGATCGGGGCCAGCGCCGCGTACGGCCTCGCGCTGGCGCTCGCCGGCGAGGGTGGGGGGAGCGAGGACCCGCTCGCGACGCTCGACGCTGCCGCGGCGCTGCTCAAGGCGGCGCGCCCCACGGCCGTGAACCTCGCCTGGGCCGTGGACCGCGTCGCAGGGGCGGCCCGCGGGCGGGCGGGCTCGTCCCGCGCGGACCTGCGCGCGGCCGTCCTGGCCGAGGCGGACGCGATCGCCCGCGAGGACGTAGAGGTGAACCGCGCCATCGGCCGCGCGGGCCTGCCGCTCGTGCCCGAGCGGGCGCGCATCGTCCACCACTGCAACACGGGCTTCCTGGCCACGGTCGGCTATGGCACCGCCCTGGGCGTGATCCGGGCCGCGCACGAGGCGGGCCGCGCGCCCTTCGTCTACGTAGACGAGACGCGGCCGCGCCTGCAGGGGGCGCGACTGACGGCGTGGGAGCTCGGGCAGCTGGGCATCGCCCACACCCTTATCGTGGATGGCGCGGCGGCCCACGTGATGCGCACGCGCGGCGTCGATCTGTGCGTCGTGGGCTGCGACCGGGTGGCGGCGAACGGCGACGTCGCCAACAAGATCGGCACGTACGCCCTGGCCCTCGCCGCCGCCGCGCACGGCGTGCCCTTCTTCGTGGCCGCGCCGACCACCACGATCGACCTCGCGACCAGGGCGGGCGACGCGATCGAGGTCGAGGAGCGCGGCGCGGAGGAGGTCGTGCGCGTGGGCCGCACGCGCGTCGCGCCGCGCGGCACGCCGGTGCTCAACCCGGCGTTCGACGTGACGCCGGCGCGCTACGTGACCGCCTTCATCACCGAGCGCGGAATCGTGCGCCCGCCGTACGCCGAGAGCCTGGCGCGGCTGATGCGTGGCCGGTCCGGGGCTGGGTCCAGAGCGAGAGGGGGAAGAGCGTGATGGCGGTCGACCCGGCTGAGGGCTGGCTAGACGAGGTCGAGCGCGCCGCGCGAGGCATCCGGCGGCGCGTGCTCGAGCACACCGTGGCGCAGAATGGCGGCTACCTGAGCCAGGCCTGCTCGTCGGCGGAGATCCTGGCCACGCTCTACACGCATGTCATGCGCCTCGGGCCCAGCGCGGCGCCCATGGTGCCGCCGGCGTTCACCGGCGTGCCCGGCCGCGCCGGCGCGGGCTGCGCCACCGGCGGCGCGTACAACGGCCCGCACCGGCCCGAGTTGGACCGCTTCTACCTTTCGCCCGCGCACTATGCGCTCGTCCTGTACGCGGCGCTCATCGAGACGGGACGCATGGCGCCGGAGGGACTTTCGCAGTTCAACCAGGACGGCTCCACCGTGGAGATGATCGGGGCCGAGCACTCGCCGGGCATGGAGCTCACGACGGGCTCGCTGGGCCAGGGCCTGAGCCAGGCGGTCGGCGTCGCCCTGGCCCGGCGCCTGCGCGGCGAGAGCGGCCGCACCTGGGTGTTCATGTCCGACGGCGAGTTCCAGGAGGGGCAGACCTGGGAGGCCTTCGAGGTCATGCACCACCACCGCATCGGCCGCGTCGGCGTGTACGTGGACGTGAACCACCAGCAGTGCGACGGTCGCATGGTCGACGTCCTCGACGTGGGCGACCTCGAGGCCAAGCTTCGGGCCTTTGACGCTCAGGCCGTGACGGCCGACGGGCATGATCCGCGCGCGCTCTCCCGCGCGGCCGAGCGTTGGGACGAGCGGCGGCCGCTCGTCGTCCTCGCCCAGACGAGCCCCTGCCAGGGAATCGAGCGCCTGCGCGAGCGCGAGCCCAAGTTCCACTATGTGCGCTTCCGCGACAGCGCCGAGCGCGAGGCGTACCGTGCCCTCATCGACAGCGTTGGCGGGGAGGGCTAGCGATGGAGATGCTGACCCGGGTGCACGCCAGAAACCTCGTCGAGTGGGCGCGCGAGCGGCCCGAGGTCCTCGTCCTGTCGGCCGACCTCACGAGCTCCACCGAGGCGGACCTGTTCCAGGCCGCCTACCCCGACCGCTTCTTCTCCATGGGCATGACCGAGCAGAACATGATGAGCATGGCCGGCGGCCTCGCCCGCGAAGGCTTCTTCCCGTTCGTTCACACCTTCGCCGTGTTCATCTACCGCCGTGCCCTCGACCAGGTGGCGATGTCCGTCGCGTACCCGAACCTGCCCGTGCGCATCTTCGGCTTCCTTCCCGGCGTGCTCACGCCAGGGGGTGCCACGCACCAGGCGATCGACGACCTGGCGGTGATGCGGGCACTGCCCAACATGACCGTGCTCGAGACAGGCGACGCGACCGATGTCGAGTCGGTGCTGGACGTAGCCCAGGCCATTGCGGGCCCGGTCTACGTGCGCACGCTGCGCGGCGAGATCCCCCGCCTCTTCCCGCAGGGCGAGCCGATGCGCCTGGGCCGGGCGCGCGTCCTGTCGGAGGGGGGCGACGTGCTCTTGGTCACCTCGGGCATCTCGACCGAGGAGGCCCTGCGCGTCACGCCGGCGCTCGCGGCGCGCGGCCTGAGCGTCGGCCACCTGCACGTCACGACGCTCAAGCCGTTCGCCGACGAGGCCGTGGTCGAGGCGGCGGCGCGGGCGCGGCTGGGCGTCGTGGTGACGGAGAACCACACGGTGATCGGCGGCCTCGGGAGCGCCGTCTCGGAGCTCCTCGGCGAGCACGGCGTCGGCCGTAGGATCGTGCGCCTGGGCCTTCAGGACACGTTCGCCCACGGGGCAAGCCCACGCCATCTCATGCGCGAGTACGGGCTCGACGCGCTCGCCATGGCGCGGGCGGTGGAGCGTCTGGCGGGGGAGCCCCTTGGCATCGGCGAGGGCGACCTGGTCGAGGCGCGGGCCGCGGCGGCGCACAGCGAGGCCAAGGCGGAGGCGCTGTAGGTGGCGGGCGAGGTGCGACCGGCCGTCTCGGGCGAGCGACTCACGGCCGTGTACGTCCTGCAGGGCGACGAGGCGCGGGCGCGCGCGGTGGCGGACGCGATCTGCGTGGAGCAGACGGTCGAGTTCCCCCGGCCGCTCCTTCCGCCCGGCACGATCGAGCGGGACGTGGTCGGCCGCGTCGAGGCGCTCGAGCCGCACGGCGAGGGCGCCTGGCGGGCGACCATCGCCTTTCCCGTCGAGGACACCGGCTTCGAGCTGCCGCAGCTGCTCAACGTCGTATGGGGCAACGTCAGCCTGTTCCCAGGCGTTCGCCTTGCCGCCCTCTCGCCCTCGCCCTCCCTGTACGCGGGCCTTCCCGGCCCGCGCTTCGGGCGAAGCGGCGTGCGCGACCGCGCCGGCGTGGAGGGCCGGCCACTCCTCTGCACCGCCCTGAAGCCGATGGGCCTCGACAGCCGCTCGCTTGCCCGCTATGCGGGCGACTTCGCCCTGGGCGGCATCGACCTGATCAAGGACGACCACGGGCTCGCGAACCAACCCTTCGCGCCGTGGCGCGAGCGCGTCGAGCGCTGCGCGGCCGCCGTCGCCGAGGCGAACGCCCGCACGGGCCGCCATAGCGCCTACCTGCCCAACGTGAGCGCGCCCCACGACGAGCTCCTGGCGCGCGCCCACACGGCCAAGGCCCTCGGCGCTGGCGGCCTGCTCGTGTCGCCCGGCCTCGCCGGCTTCGACGCCATGCGCGCCCTGGCCGCGGACGGCGCCCTCGGCCTGCCGGTCATGGCGCACCCGGCGTTCCTTGGCGGCTACCTGCCGACGGCGGCAGGCGGCGTCGCGTTCGACGTCCTGTTCGGCACGATCATGCGGCTCGCGGGCGCGGATGCGGTGATCTTCCCCAACCACGGCGGCCGCTTCTCGTTCAGCCGGGAGGACTGCCGGGCGATCGCGGACGGCACGGCCCGTCCCCTGGGACCGCTGCGCCCCGCCTTCCCCGTGCCGGGCGGCGGCATGAGCCTTGAGCGCGTGCCCGAGATGCTCGCGTTCTACGGCAGGGACGTCGTGCTCCTGATCGGCGGCGGCCTGTTCGCCGCCTCGCCGGACGTTCGGGCCGCGAGCGAGCGCTTCCTCGCCGCCGTCACCGCCTGAGCGAGCCCGCATCCGGCCTCCCGCCGTGCCCTGAGGAACCGGGTCCCGCCTGCCGGGCGCGGCGAACCGATCCGTGTCGCGCGGCGGCTGGCGTCGACGGCCGTGTCGGCTATGCTGGTGGGGAACGGACGGTTCACGACGATCCGCGAGGAGGCGGACGCCCCGCATGGACAAGCGGCGGGCGATGCGCGCCGTGCGCAAGGAGCGGGCTGGGGCCGGTGCGGCGCTCACGGAGAGGCCGGTGCCGGAGCCGGGGCCGGGCGAGGTGCGGGTGCGGGTGGCGGCGGCCTCCGTCTGCGGCACGGACGTCAGCGTGTGGCGGTGGAACGCGTGGGCCGAGCGGCGCGTGGCGGTGCCGCTCACCCTCGGCCACGAGTGCGCCGGGCGCATTGACGCCGTGGGGGCAGGCGTGACGTCCGTGCGCGAGGGCCAGCGCGTGGCGATCGAGACGCACATCGTCTGCGGCGCCTGTCCCGCCTGCCGCAGCGGCGACGCCCACGCGTGCGCGGCGGTGCGCATCCTGGGCCTCGACCGCGACGGCGCCTTCGCCGACTACCTGGTGGTGCCGGCCGACAACGCCTGGCCCCTGCCGGAGAAGGTGCCGTGGCACGTCGCGCCCCTTCTGGAGTCGTTCGGCAACGCCGTCCACACGGCCCTGGCCCAGCCGCTCACGGCCCGCACGGTGCTGGTCACGGGCGCGGGCCCGACGGGCCTGGGCGCGACGGCCGTGGCGCGCGCCGCCGGCGCCGCCGCGGTGGTCGTGGTCGAGGGCTCGCCCGAGCGGCGCGCCCTCGCCCTGCGCCTGGGCGCGGACGCCGTGCTGGACCCGGGCGAGGCGACGGCTGAGGCGGTGCGCGCGGCCGCCGGCGAGGCGTCGGGCCTTGACGTCGCCCTCGAGATGTCTGGCAGCGCCGAGGCCCTGCGCCTATGCGTCGGAGCGGTGCGCTCGGCGGGGCGCGTGTCCGTGCTCGGCCTCGCGAGCGCGCCGGTGGCGCTTGACTGGGCGGAGGGGGTCGTGATGCGCGGCCTCACGCTGTACGGCGTCACGGGCCGCCGACTGTGGCAGACCTGGCAGGACGCGACGCGCCTGATCGCCAGCGGCCGGGTGGACCTCACACCGCTCATCACGCACCGCTTCCCGCTCGAGCGCGTCGAGGACGCGGTGGCTACCGCCGCGGGCGGGCACGCCGGCAAGGTCCTGGTGTCCATCGGCGAGGAGGAATCCGCACCGGCCGGACGCGAACCGACCGGATAGCGCTGTAGCGACGGGAAGGGGGAGGGCGATGGCGACGCTGGAGCGCATCGCGCAGGAGGTCGCGCGCCTCAAGGCGGAGGGCGTGTACCGCGAGCCGCCGGTCTTGACCGGCCGCCAGGGCGCGCGCGCCGTGGTGGAGGGCAGGCCCGTGGTCAACCTGGCCTCGAACAACTACCTGGGCCTGGCCAGCCACCCGCGCCTGGTGAAGGCGATGGTCGAGGCGACCGAGCGCCTCGGCGTCGGCTCCGGCGCGGTGCGCACGATCGTCGGCACGATGGAGGTCCACCTGGAGCTGGAGAGGCGCCTCGCCGCCTTCAAGGGCACCGAGTCGTCCCTTGTCTTCCAGAGCGGCTTCACGACCAACCTGGCCTGCGTGCCCAACCTGGCCGGCGAGGGCGACGGGATCTTCTCCGACGCCCTGAACCACGCCTCGATCATCGACGGCTGCCGCCTGTCCCGCGCCGAGACCGTACGCTTCGCCCACGCGGACGCGGCCGACCTCGAGAAGCAGCTCAAGGCCCACCGCGCCCGCTTCCAGAATGCGGTGGTGGTCACAGACGGCGTGTTCTCCATGGACGGCGACGTCGCCCCTCTGCCCGCGCTCGTGGACCTGGCCGAGGCCTACGACGCGGTCGTGTATGTCGACGACGCGCACGGCAGCGGCGTCATGGGATCGGGCGGGCGGGGCACGGTCGCGCACTTCGGCCTGGAGGGCCGCGTCCAGGTCCAGGTCGGCACCCTGTCCAAGGCGGTGGGGGTGCTGGGCGGCTACGTCGCCACCGCCCGACCGCTGGTCGAGCTCCTCGAGCAGCGCGGCCGCCCGTTCCTCTTCTCCACGTCCCACCCGCCGGGAGTGGCGGCGGCGTGCATCGAGGCGCTCAACGTGATGGCCGACGAGCCCGAGCGCATCGAGCGCCTGTGGTCGAACACCCGCCACTTCAAGGAGGGCCTGCGCGCGCTCGGCTTCGACATCGGCCAGAGCGAGACGCCGATCACGCCCGTCATGGCGTTCGACGAGCGCCGGGCGCTGGCGCTCTCCGACCGCCTCCTGGCGGAGGGTGTATTCGCCCAGGGCATCGTCTTCCCGACCGTCGCACGCGGGCGCGCGCGCGTGCGCACGATCGTCACCGCCGACCACACCGCAGCGGACCTCGACGAGGCGCTCCGTGCGTTCGAGCGCGCCGGCCGGGCGCTCTCGCTCATCGCGTAGGTCGGGGCGCCGAGGTGTGGATGGTCATCTACGTCGCGTCGCAGGCGGCGAGCGTCGCCCGCCTCAAGCGCGCCCTGGAGGAGGCGGGCCTGCTCTGCCAGACGCGGCTTGTGGGCCAGGGGCCGGCGGCGGAGATCATGGTGAGTGAGGCCGAGGTGGAGGACGCCCAAGCGGTGCTCGCCCGGGCGATGGGCGAGGGACGCCACGAGCACTAGCGTCGGCGTACAGCGCGAACGGAGGGTTTCAGACGTGACCCCACGGCGGACGAAGATCGTCGCCACGCTAGGCCCCGCCACGGACGAGCCGGCGGTGATGCGCCGCGTGATCGAGGCGGGCGTCGACATCGTGCGCCTGAACCTCTCCCACGGCGGCCGCGACAAGCAGGCCGGCCGCCTCGCCCTGGCCCGGTCGTGCGCGGCGGAGGCCGGCCGCAACGTCGGCGTGATGGTCGACACGCGCGGCCCGGAGGTGCGGCTCGGGAGCCTTGGGCGCGACCACGTGGAGCTCGCCGATGGCGCCCAGTTCCGCATGGTGTGCGACGCCTCCCTGGACGCGGGCGACGAGCGCGAGGCAGCCGTCAACCACCCAGGCCTCGGCGAGGACGTGCGCGTCGGCGACCGCGTGCTCGTGGACGACGGGCGCATCGTGCTCGAGGTGACCGCCTGCGGGGCGCGCGCCGTGGACACCCGGGTCGTGAGCGGCGGCACCCTCCTGCCCGGCAAGAAGGTGCAGGTACCCGGCCGCGACCTGAACCTGCCGACCCTGTCGGAAGAGGATGCGGCGGACCTGGCGTGGGCCGCGGGCGAGGGCGTCGAGTGGGTGGCGGCGTCGTTCATCAAGGACGCCACGAGCGTGCTCACCGTGCGTCGCGTGATCGAGCGCGCCCACGGCGAGACCCTGGTGATGGCGAAGATCGAGACGCCGGAGGGGCTGCGCAACCTCGAGGCGGTCCTCGCCGCCTCCGACGGCGTCATGGTGGCGCGCGGCGACCTCGGCGTGGAGCTGCCGGTCGAGGAGGTGCCGCCGGCCCAGAAGCGCATCATCGCGGCGGCGCGGCGCCTGGGCAAGCCCGTGGTGACCGCCACCGAGATGCTGGAGTCGATGGTGCACAGCGCGCGCCCGACGCGCGCCGAGGCATCGGACGTGGCGAACGCCGTGTGGGACGGCAGCGACGCCGTCATGCTCTCGGCCGAGACGGCGTCGGGCGAGCACCCGGTCGAGGCCGTCGAGTTCATGGACCGCATCTGCCGCACGACGGAGGGCGCGCGCGAGTTTCCTGCCTACCTGCGGGCGGCCGAGACGAACGCGGTGACGAACGCCACCGAGGCGGTCAGCCGCGCGACGGTCCAAGTGGCGGCCGACCTGCGCGCGGACGCCATCGTCACGGCGACGGAGGGTGGCTTCACGGCGCGCATGGTCGCGCGCCAGCGGCCCCAGGTGCCGATCGTCGCGGTCACCCCGAGCGGGCGGGTGGCACGCGCCCTGGCCGTTGTGTGGGGTGTCGAGAGCGTGGTCGCCAGGCCACGCGAGGGGCGGACGGCATGGGAGTCGGCGGTCGAGTGCGCGGCCGAGGCGGGCCACTTGCGCCAGGGCAGCCTGGTGGTGGTGACGGGCGGCGAGGCGGCCGGCGCGACCGGCGCCACCGACCTCCTTCAGGTGCGCACGGTGGCGCGGCGGCTCGTGTCCGGGCGCGGCATCGGCCGCACCCAGGTGGTGGGCCGCGTGCACCGTCTAGGCGGCCACGGCGAGGGGGTGGCGCTCGAGGGCGAGGGCGAGGCCGAGGCCGCTGTGCTCGTGGCGCAGAGCGGCGACGTGCCGGGCTTCGTGCGGGCGCTCGAGCACGCCGTGGCCGTCGTGGTCGAGGAGGGCGGCCTCACGAGCACCGCCGCCGTGGCCGCCCTGAGTCTGCGCAAGCCCGCGGTGGTCGGGGCCCAGGGCGCCCTCGACCGGCTGCCCGACGGGGCGTGGGTGACGGTGGACTCGCTGCGCGGCTGGGTGTTCGAGGGGCGGGTGCGCCTCGCGGACGAGCCGGTCGGCTGAGCCCGTCCGCAGGCCCGGCGCCGGCGCCCCTCGGCGCGGCGCCCTGGCGACGCCGGGCGGGGTGCTGCCCATGCTATACTCGGCTCGCGCCGGAGTGGCGGAACTGGCAGACGCGCCGCACTCAAAATGCGGTGGGGTTACGCCCCGTGTGGGTTCGAGTCCCACCTCCGGCACCAGATTTGCGCCGGAAGGGAGACGGCTAATGGCCGCACGCGCCGCCGAAGGGGCGTCTCGGCCCGACGCGGAAGGCATGCGCGCGGTTCTGGTCGACGGCCACTCGCTCGCCTTCCGGGCGTTTTTCGCCCTGCCCGACCTGACCAGCGCCGACGGCCGGCCCACCGGGGCGCTGCACGGCTTTTTGAACATGCTGCGCATGCTCGTCGTGCGCGAGCGTCCCACGCACGTGGCCGTGGCCTTCGACCGCGGCCGCCCCGCCTTCCGCATGGACGCCCTGCCGGCCTACAAGGCCCAGCGCGAGGCCGCGCCGGACGCCATCCACCAGCAGGTCGACCTCCTGCGCGAGATCCTTCCCGGCCTTGGCGTGCACGTGGTCGAGGCGTCGGGCTTCGAGGGCGACGACGTGCTCGGGACGCTCGCCCGCCGCATCGAGGGCGAGGGCGGCGAGGTCCTGCTCGTGAGCGGCGACCGCGACCTCCTTCAGCTCGTGGACGAGCGCGTGTCCGCGCTGTTCACGCGCAAGGGCATCTCCGACGTCGTGCGCTGGGGGCCGGCGGAGGTGGAGGCGGAGTACGGCGTCGCGCCCGGGCGCCTGCCGGAGTGGAAGGCGCTGGCCGGCGACCACTCCGACAATCTGCCGGGCGTGCCCGGCATCGGCGCCAAGACGGCGACGGCCCTCCTGGCGGCGGTCGACAGCCTGGAGACGCTCCTGGGCGAGGGAGCGCCCGGCATGAAGCCCCGCCAGCGCGATCTCTTGGCCGAGCACGCGGACTCCTGTCGCCTGCAGCGCGACGTCGCGACCATCCGCACCGACGTGCCGCTGGAGACGGCGATCGGCGACCTGCGCTTTCGGCCCGGCGTGGCTGGGGACGCGCGCTCGCTGCTCGAGCACCTGGAGCTGCGGGGCATCCTGGACCGCTGGCCGCGCGACCGCGCTTCGGACGAGGCCGTCCAGGGCGATCCCAAGGCCGCGGCGCTGGAGCGGCCCGCGGCCGCGCTCAGGCCGCAGGCGGACAGCGCGTGCGTGGGCCTCTGGGCGGAGGTGGACGGCGCTCCCGGCCGCCGCCGCCTGCGTCGCCTGTGCGTATGGGCGCGCGAGGGCGCGGTGGAGCTCGACGCGGGCGAGGCGGAGGACGGCCTGGGCGCTACGCAGGTGACCGCCGCCGCCGGCAGGCTGCTCGCGGATCCCGACCGGCCCAAGAGCGGCTTTGGCCTCAAGGAGCTGTGCGGCTGGTGCGCGGAGGGGGCGACGACCCTCGCGGGCCCGCTGCTCGACCTCGGGCGAGAGCACCATGTCGACGGGGCGACTTCCCCGTGATTATATGGGTTCGCGGGCGGGGGATCGTCGGGCGGCCGGCCGGGGCGCCGCCGGAGGGGCCGCCCGGGGGGCCATCGCCTGGTCAAGGGCCTCGGCGAGAGTGAGCTCGCCGAGCAGGACCCGGT
>JAKASY010000012.1 GCA_021817625.1 Bacillota bacterium
CGCGGCCTTCCTTGTCCTGCCAGACTTGTGCCGCGCCCCGCCGTCGACTACGCTGGCCTTCGCCGCCGCGCCGGGCCCACCCGGCGTACCGGGCGGTGAGGGGAGGAGCGGCCACGCCGACGCGAGAGAACCTTCCATGTCCGGCGCCACCGAGCGCCGGGCCGGCGGACGAGGGCGGGGAGCGTGCGCGCCTGTCCGCGGTCGTGGGCGAGATCCGGGCCCGCCTCACGACGGTTGGCACGGCCCGCCGCGAGCGCGCGGAGGAGCTCGCCGAGCTGCGCCGCGACTTCTGGGAGGACTTCAAGCTCCAGGACGACGCGGTGGATGCGGCGCTGGAGATCGCGCAGGAGCGGGCGGTCGTCGCCCACAAGGCGCGCCAGCACGAGCGCGCCGTGAGCGAAGCCGCCCTGCTCGCGCGCCTCGAGCGCACCCCCTACTTTGGCCGCGTGGACTTCGCCGAGGAGAGCGACGCAGCGGCGGAGGCGATCTACGTCGGCCTGGGCTCGTTTCGCGCGGCGGATGGCGCGACGCTCATCTACGACTGGCGCGCGCCCGTATCGAGCCTGTACTACGACGCCGTGCCCGGGCCGGTCGCCTACGAGGCGCCGGCGGGCGTCGTGCGCGGCGAGGTGCGTCTCAAGCGCCAGTTCGTCATCCAGCAGGGCCACCTCGAGCGCATGGCCGACATCGACCTCACGCTCGGCGACGAGCTCCTGCTCGAGGCGCTGAGCCGCCGCGCCGACGGCACCATGCGGGCCATCGTCTCCACCATCCAGGCGGAGCAGAACCGCGCCATCCGCGACCCCGAGCACCGGCTCGTGGTGGTCCTGGGAAGCGCAGGCAGCGGCAAGACCTCGGTCGCCCTGCAGCGCGCGGCGTTCCTGCTCTACCGCTACCGTGACAGCCTGGACGCCGACCAGGTCGTGCTCTTCTCGCCGAACCCGCTGTTCTCGAGCTACGTCTCGACCGTGCTGCCGGAGCTCGGGGAGCGCAACCTGCGCCAGGTGACCTTCCAGGAGTACCTCGACCGGCGCCTGGGCAGCGAGTTTGAGGTGGAGAGCCTCTACGACCAGCTCGAGAGCCTGCTGACGCAGCCCGAGAGCGCGGCCCTCGCGGCCCGGCGCGCGGCCATCGCCTACAAGTCGTCCGCCGCCTTCCTCGGCGCGATCCGGCGCTTCGCCGCCGCGCTCGACGTGGGGAGCATGGCGTTTTCGCCCCTCACCTTCCGGGGGCGCGTGGTGGTGGGCCAGGAGGAGCTCGCGCAGGCCTACGCCCGCACCCCGGCGGCCGCGGCCGTGGCGACGCGCGTGCAGCGCATGCGCGAGCCGCTCGGCCGCCGCGTGCGCGCGCTCGCCTCGACGGAGGCGCGGGCCGAGTGGGCGGAGGCGGAGCTCGACCTGGTGGACGCCGAGGCGCACCAGGCGGCGTTCGAGCGCCTGGCCGGGCGGGGCGAGGAGCTCTCGTCCGCCGAGTACTACAGGCGCGAGCGCGCCCTCCTCACCAGAGCCGCCGTCGACCGCCACGTGGGTCCCCTGCGGGAGTGGGTGGCGGAGATGCGCTTCGTGGACACCCGCGCCCTCTACCTGCGGCTCCTGGCCGAGGTGTCCCGCTTCGCCGCGGGCGAAGCGCCGCCCCCGGGGTGGGACGAGGCCCTCGCCTTCACGGGGCGCGAGCTCGACCTTGGCCGGCTGCCCTACGAGGACGCCGCTCCCCTGCTCTACCTGACCGAGCTCGTGCGGGGCCGCCACGCGGGCGTCTCCACCCGCCATGTGATCGTCGACGAGGCGCAGGACTACTCGCACTGCCAGCTGGACTTCCTCCGCCGCGCCTTTCCGTTCGCCCGCATGACGGTCCTGGGCGACCCTGACCAGGTCGTGCACGCGGGCGGCGCCGCGCTCGCCGATCCCGGCACCCTCACCGGCGCCTACGCCCCGGGCGAGGTGGTGGTCATGCGCCTTGACCGCAGCTACCGGCCGACGCGCCAGATCGCCGAGTTCACGCGCTCGCTCCTGCCTGGCGTGCGCGAGCGCGTCGTGCCGTTCGAGCGCGCGGGCGAGCGCCCGACCGTCGAGGCCGTGTCCGATACGCAGGCCCTCGCGCGGGCGACGGCGCAGGCCGTGCGCGAGCTGCGGCGGGCGGGCCTCGAGCGCACCGCCGTCATCACGAAGACGGCCGAGGAGGCCGCGCGGGTCGCCGCCGCCCTGCCGGCGGACCTCGGCGCCCGCCTCCTGACCAAGGCATCGGTCCACCTGGAGCCGGGCGTATGCGTCCTCCCGGGCTACCTGGCGAAGGGCCTCGAGTTCGACGCGGTCGTCGTGCACGACGCCTCCGACGCGCGCTACCGCACCAACGCCGACCGCGGCCTCCTGTACACGGCCTGCACGCGCGCCATGCACGCCCTGTGGCTCGTCGCCCTCGGACGACCCAGCCGCCTGCTCGCCGACGTGCCGTCCGACGCCTACACGCTGCGCGCCTGACGCCCGCCCGCGGGTCCCGGGGAAGGGACGACGTTCGCGTCTCCTGGGGCCGGGGCGGTCAGTTCGCCGGGCTTGTGCGCACGGCCCGCCACGTGCGGCCGCCGTCGCCGGTCACCCACAGGCCGTCGCCAGTGACCGCCATGGCATGGCGGGGGTCGCCGAACGACACGTCGTACAGGGGCACGTCGCCCGGCCAGGCGATCCGCGTCCAGGTCCGTCCGGCGTCGGCGCTGACCGCGACGCCGTCAGTCCCATATACCCACACCAGGCGGCCCCGGCCGCCCAGCCCGGTCGGCGTCATGCCGGGCAAGGGCACGCGCGTCCAGCGCCGCCCGCCGTCGCCCGTCCGCCAAAGGCCTACCGCACCGCCCGCGCCGGCGCTACCCAGGGCGAAGCCGGTCGACGCGGTGAGGGAGGCGGCCAGCAGCGGCGCGAACGGCGTCGCGACGCGCCGCCACGCCTTACGGCCGGCGCTGTCCCGCAAGGCGAACAGGGCATGGACGATGTCCTGGTTCGCCATGACCACCCAGCCGGCGCGGAACGAGCGCAGGCCGAACGCCAGGGCGCCCCAGCCCGGGGGTGTGGCCAACGTGGTCCAGTGGACCCCCGCGTCTCGGGATGCCTCGATCGGTCCGGGGAAATTGGCAGCCACCAGATCGATGGGCGACAGCGCCTGCAGCGTGCCGACGGGCGTGGGCGTGCCGCCCAGCCACGACCAGCGTGCGCCGGCCCAGGTGCCGCCCAGCACCTGGGGCGCCGCCCAGCCGATCGCATCGCCTCCGGCGAAAAGCGTCACCTGGGTCGGCCGAGGCGGCGGGTACGCGAGACGCCAGCGCGCCCCGGCGCTCCGGGTCGTGTAGAGCGGCGGTCCCTCGCCCGCGAGGAGCCAACCCAGCCCGGACGGCGTCATGCCCATCGCCTCTACGTTGTCGCTGCCCAGCGGCGCCAGGTCGAGGAGCACCGGGTGGAAGGTGCGGCCGCCGTCCGTCGTCTGCAGCACGCCATAGCGCTCGAGGCCGATCCAGCCCACCTGCGCAGAGCGGAACACGACGAACGCCACGTAGCCGTCAAGCGGGATCGGCGACGGTCGCGGCGGGCCGCCGTACTCGCCCCGCGTCTCGGCGACGCGGGTCCAGGTCACGCCGGCGTCCCCTGTGCGGTACAGGGCCTTCCCCTGCTCGCCGACGGCGCCCTGGCCGCCGCACAGGGCCCAGCCCTGGCTCGCCGTCCGGAAGTCGAGCGCCACATCGAGGGGGTAGCCGCCGCAGGCGGGCAGGCGCAGTGACACCCAGGTGCGGCCACCGTCCGTCGTGCGCAGGAGCGCGCCCGGTGCCCAGGGGGTCGCTGGGTGGTCGGGCTCGGCGGCGACGAAGCCGTCCTGCGCGGACGGGAAGCTCATCGCCACGGCGGTCAGAGCGTCGCTGCGCCAGATCGTGCGCCAGGTCGCGTCGACGCCGGCCGCCGCGAATAGGGCGGAGCGACAGGGCGAGGCGCCGCAGGAGAAGCCAAGGGCGAAGGCTCGCCGCGGGCCGGCCGCCGCCACCGCGACGAGCAGGAACGGTGCCCGGTAGGCGACGCGCCAGGTCCGGCCGCCGTCCGTCGTGTCGACCACCGTCCGGGGGGCGGTGCGAAAGACGCCCCACCCGACCGTGGCGCTTGCCATGGCGACGCTCTGAAGCGTAGGCCGCGCCGTGGGCGCCCTGCCCGTGCCCAGGAGCCGGGCGTGGACCACCGGTGCGGCGGATGACGCGGCGGAGAAGCCGACGGCCTCGCCGCCGACGGCAAGCACGAGCGCGGCGAGGGCGAGGATGGCGGGAACAAACCGTCCTCGGTGGCGCAGCCGGGTCCCCCCTCTGCCGCGTCGATTCGGCCGCCTCGCGCCACCCCCTCTGGCGCTGGCCGAAGCGAGGCAAGTTGCCTCTCAGCCCTCCAATGGGTGCGTCGCCGAACGCGCCGGCAGCCCTGGCGCGACGACGGCCATGGTGGCAAACGTCCGTTTGCTTTCTGCGCCCGCGCGGCCCATACTTGGCGCATGAAGCCTCACGTGCGGCCGATCCAGACGAGGCGGCTCCTCACGCCGGCCGCCGGCTTCGCCGCGGGCGGGCCGTACACCCACACCTTGAATCCGTACGCCGGCTGCGTCTTCCGCTGCCGCTACTGCTACATGCGAACCTTCCCGGTGCAGCGCTATCGCGACGAGCCCTGGGGGGCGTGGGTCGACGTCAAGGCGAACGCCGCTGAGCGCTACACGGACGAGGCGCGGCGGCTACGCAGGCGGGGCCGGCCGGTGCGCCTGTTCATGTCCTCGGCCACCGACCCCTACCAGCCGCTCGAGCGCACGGCCCGCGTGACCCGCTCCCTCCTCGAGGCGATGCTCGCGGACCCGCCCGACATGCTCACCGTGCAGACCCGCTCGCCTTTCGTGCTTGAGGACCTCACGCGTCTGTGGGCCCTGTCGTCGCGTGCCGCCGTGCGCGTCTCCATGACGGTGGAGACGGACCGCGACGAGGTACGCCGCCTGTTCGCGCCGACGGCGCCGAGCATCCCCTCCCGCCTGCGCGCGCTGCGAGAGCTTCACGACGCCGGCATCGAGACGCAGGCGGCGGTGTCGCCCCTCCTCCCTTGCACGAAGGCCTTCCCGGAGCTCCTCCTGGGCGTCGTCGACCGCGTCGTCATCGACACCCTGTGCATCGGCGACGGCGCCCGGGGGCAGCGCAGCGCCGAGCTCGGCATGCCGGTCCTGTTCCGCGAGCACGGGCTCATGGCCTGGTACGCCGCCGATCTGCACGTCCGGGCGGCCCGGTGGTTCGCACGCACGCTGCCGCCCGAGGCGATCCACGTCATGTCGGGCGACTACTGACCGGGCCGGCCTAGGCTTCGCAGATGCGGCCGTATTCGTCGTTCAGGCGGCGCACGCATGCGGCCGGCGAGAGTACGCCCGAAAGGGCGTCGTGCACCACCTGCGCGGCGCTGTCCTGAAAGTCCATCCAGCGCGGCAGCCTGGGTCGCACCCAGGCGCCCTCGAGGGTGGCGCGCGTGTTGCGAAAGAAGTCGAGCGTGCGCGCGTTCAGGCCAGGGTCGTCCCACGCGGCCGCGTTGGCCGGCTGGCCGCCGCTCTCGAAGTACACGCCGCGCTGGACCGCGGCCGAGGCGAGGTAGAAGGCGAGGTCCACCGCCTCGTCCGGGCAGGGCGTGCGGCTCGAGACCGCGATGCCCGCGCCGCCGAGGCACGAGCCCCGCGCCCCGTCCGTTCCGGCGGGAGCGTCCGCATACGCCAGGCGGCGACCACGAAAGCCGGGCTGGCAGTAGTTCACGTAGCCGAAGGCGAGCGGTGCGAACGACCGGCCCTCGCACCCGATGAGGGCCTCCGCCGCGCCGATCGGGTTCATGGCGAGACACGCGGCCGGCACGGAGGCCACGGCGCGCCGCAGGTCGTCGAGCACCGCCGCCCCGACGTCGGGCCGGACGAACAGCGGGGGCTCCGCAGCGCACGGGCCGCCGTGGCTCGCCGCGAGCGTGCAGAAGCTCGAGAACGCGTCGATCGCCTTGAGGGGCCAGAGCATGCGACCCGAGGCGGCGAGCTCCCATACCTCATCCCACGTCCGCGGCGGCTCGGGCAGGAGGTCCGGCCGGTAGGCCACCACCTGGGCGGCCGCGTCGATCGCCAGGCCGTACTGGTGGCCACCGTAGGCGTAGGTGCGGTGCGAGGCGCCCACGGACTGGGCGTCCAGGGCGGCCAGCTCGCGCTCGCGCCCCCGGCCGTCGAGCGCGAGCAGCCAGCCCGCGAGCGCCGCCTCCGGGATGTGGGGATGGTCCATGACCACGAGGTCGTAAGCCGCCGTAAGCTCGTCCAGGCGCGCGTCACCGAACGCCTGGAGCGATCGGCGCGACCACTCGACCCGGACGCCGGGCCGGCCCTGCGCCCACAGCGCCGAGGCCCCCGCGGCCGAGTCGTATCCCCGGGGATGGTCCCAGGCGATGCCCCTGAGCGTGACGCTCACGCCCCGCGCCCCCCGTCGTCGAACTCGGCGCGGATGCGCTCGCTGTGCTCGCCCAGGGCGGGCGCCGCCGCGGCGGCGGCCACGGGCCGGCCGTCGATGCGCGCCGGAAGGCGCGTGGCGTGGATCGTCACGGGCCTGCCGTCGCGGCCGGCGCGTGTCGTCGAGCGCACCATGTCGAGCGCGCCGAACGCCTCGTGCGCCATGAGCTCCTCCAGCGTGAGAACGGGCGCGCACCAGATGCCGGCTGGCTCGAGCACCTCGAGCCAGTGCGCCGTCGGCGCCGTCGCGAGGCGGTCGGCCAGGCGCGCGTTCACCCCGTCGCGGTCCGACCAGGCCCGCGACGCCAGGCGCTCGCCCTCCTCGCCGCCGAGGCCGATGAGCGCCGCCACGCGGTCGAGCGGGTTCATGGCCAGCGCCAGGTGGCCGTCGGCGGTCGGAAAGACGCCGTAGGGGGCGGGCAGGAAGCGGTGGGCGCCCTGGCCCGCCGGTCGGGGCGCGCGCACGTGGGGCGCGTTGAGGTGGGCGGCGATGAACTCGAACTGGAGGTCGAGGGCCGCCTCCATGAGACTCGTCGTCACCGTGCCGCCGCGGCCGGTGCGCTCGCGCCGCACGAGCGCGGCGAGGATGCCCTGGACGAGGTTGTGGGCCGCCAGCTGATCGGCGACCGACACGCCCACGGGCATCGGCGGGTCGTCCGCGAAGCCGCTCAGCCACATGAGCCCCGACCGGGCCTGGGCGAGCAGGTCCTGGCCCGCCATCGCCCGCCATGGCCCGGCCTCGCCGTAGCCGCTCACGCTCGCGTAGACGATGCCCGGGTTCGCGGCGGCCACCGACGCGTAGTCGAGGCCCGAGCGCTCCATCACGCCGGGACGGAAGTTGTGGATGAGGATGTCCGCCCGCGCCACGAGGCGGCGCACGAGGGCGAGGTCCTCGGGCGACTTGAGGTCGGCGGTGAGGCTCTCCTTGCCGCGGTTCATGATGTGGAACGTGAGGCTGTCGCCGTCGGGGTAGAGGTCCCCGAAGGCGAGGGCGCGCCCGCTGTCGCCGCCTCCTGGGCGCTCGACCTTGATCACGCGCGCTCCCATGTCCGCGAGGCGCATGGCCGCGACCGGCCCCGCAAGGAACTGGCCGAAGTCGAGGACGAGGATGCCCCGAAGGGGCGCCTCGCCCACCGCCGTGTCTTCTGGCGCCAGAGCCGCCGCCCGCCTCTCCCCGGCGCCACCCCCCGCGCTCACGACTGCGCTGCCGGCGCCGACCTGCGCCGCGCCATGAGCAGGTGCTCGCACACGAGAACGGTCTCGCCGCGCTGGTTGCGCACCTCACACGCCTCCACCACTATGCCGTGGTCGCTGCGGCGCGGGTGGGGGCGCTTTTCGGACACCCGCACCGTCACCCGGATGGTGTCGCCGATGAACACCGGGCGCACGAAGCGCAGGTGATCGTAGCCGTAGGAGAACGCGGCCATGTTCACCTCGCCCGTGGCCGTCATGCCGATCGCGACGGCGAACACCAGCGTGCCGTGGGCGACGCGCTGGCCGAACTCCGTCGCCTTCGCCCACTCGGCGTCCATGTGGTGCGGGTAGTAGTCGCCCGTGTGGTAGGCGTGGAAGACGACGTCCGCCTCCGTGATCGTGCGGCCGTTCGTCGTCCTCTCCTCGCCCACCTCGTAGTCCTCGAAGAGCTTCTCCAACCGATCCACCCCCGCAGATCTCTCGGACGCGGCGACCGCTAGAACACCTTGGCCGACGACACCCCGCCGTCGATCACGAGCGCCGTGCCCAGCGCGAACCGCGCCTCGTCCGAAGCCAGGTAGAGGGCGGCGTAGGCCACGTCCTCCGGCGACATGAGCTCGTTGTTCAGCTGGCGCCTGCGCAGGTTCTTGATCGCCTCCTCCTTGCGGTCGCCGTAGTCGCGCTCGAGGTAGCCGGCCACGAACGGCGTGTACACCGTGCCCGGCAGGAGGGCCGCGACGCGGATGCCGTCGCGCGAGTGGTCCGCCGCCATGGCCCGCGTCAGGGCGAGCACGCCGCCCTTGCTCGCCGCGTAGGCGGCTCGGCTCTCGAGGCCGACGAGGGCGATCGTGGAGGACATCTGGATGATCACGCCGCCTCCCTGGCGGCGCATGACCGGAACGGCGAAGTGGCTCATCAGGTAGACGCTGCGCAGGTTGACGCGCATCACCCGGTCCCAGTCCGCGGCCGTGCACTGCGCCACGTCCCCGACCGCGCTCACGCCCGCGTTGTTGAACAGGACATCGAGCCGCCCGTGACGCTCGGCCGCCGCCCGCACGGCCGCCTCGGCCGCCGCTTCGTCGGCCACGTCGGCCTCGACGAACCAGGCGTCGGCGCCGGCGCTGGCGATGTCCTCCGCCACGCGCCGCCCGCCCTCGGCGTCGATGTCGACGAGGCACACCCTGCCTCCCTCGCGCGCGAACAGCCGGGCCGTCGTTTCGCCGATGCCCGAGGCGGCGCCCGTCACCAGGCAGACCTTGTCGCGAATGCGCATCGCTCTCCCCCATCCCTTTCGTGCGCCCGTCGAGCCCGGCCGCGGCCGCGCGGCCGCGGATCCCGCATCAGTCCTGGTGGAACACCTCGTCCATCGCCGCCCACCACTCGCCTTCGGCCCGGTCCTCGAGCGGCTCCTGGAGGGGCATGCAGACGTCCCACCAGCGCTGCGTCGCGGGGTCGGCCGCCATCCGCGCCATGTCCGCGGCGTAGTCGGCGCCGACGTACTCGAAGTAGCTGAACAGCCAGCCACCACGGTAGAAGATCGTGTAGTTCCTGATGTTGCAGCGGCGGATCGTCTCGAGAACCTCCCGCCACACCGCCGCGTGCAGCTCCCTGTAGCGCGCCTCCTGGCCCGCTCGCAGGCGGATGACGCTCCCGTAGCGCGTCGTCGCTGCTGCCCCCTCGCGCATCCAGCTAGTCGATCTCGCTCAGCGCCACGACCCGGCCCTCCTCGGCCGAGCGCATGGCGGCGAACACCATGCGCAGGGTCGCGAGGTTGTCCTCGGCGCTGTTCCACGGCGCCCGGTCCTCCTCGATCGCCCGCATGAGCTCGCCCATGGAGCCCATGAACGCGTGCGGAAACCACTTGCCCTCGAGGCGGGGCGTGAACCACATGTCCGGGTGCAGGGCGCGGGAGAAGAACGTGATCGTGTCCTCGCGCCCCACCGGGTAGTTGTAGAGCGCACCGTTGGTGCCCTTGACCACGCCCTCGGTGCCCTCCACGCGGAACGTGGCGTACCAGTCGTCCTCGCTCGCGAAGTTGTTGTGGTTGTCCGCGATGAGGGCGCGTGCCTCGCCGGGGAAGCGCAGCACGGTGGTTGTGCGCGTGTCCGCCCGCCACGGCTGGCCCGGGAAGCGGGCGCCGTCGGCGAACACGCGCTCGGGCGTGCCGAGCAGGCAGCGGATCGCGTCCATGTAGTGGATGCTGTGGTACATGAACTCCATGCCAGGCATGTTGTTCATCCACGGCCAGTGGTCCCAGGGCGTGAGCACGTTCACCTGGATCGTGGCCTGGACGGGTGTGCCGAGCCAGCCGCGGCCCAGGATGTCCCTGGTGGCGGCGACCGCGGGCGCCCAGCGCATCTGCTGGTTCACGGCGACGCGCGCCCCCGCCCGGCGGCAGGTCTCCACCACCCCCTTGGCGGCCGCGTACGTCTCGGCCAGGGGCTTCTGGCACAGGACGTTGCGCTTCCTCTCCACCACCTGCGCCACCACGCCGGGCTGGTGGCGCGCGGGCACGGCGATGTCGACGACCTCTGCGTCGGGGTCGGCCAGGAGCGCGTCGAGGCTCGGGTACGTGCGGCCCACCCCGAACGCTCGGGCGAGCGCCTCCGCCTTGGCGCCGTCCACGTCGTACAGGCCGACCACCCGCAGCCCGGCCAGCCGGTAGGCGGGCAGGTGGGCGGCCTCGACGATCTCGCCGCAGCCGACGATGGCGATGCCCATATCCCGCCTGCGCGGCAGGGGTGGCCGATAGTCGAGCGACGGCGCGGCGATGTCCGCGGCCATCATCCTCCTCCTCTCTCGTGCGGCGGGGGCTATGCCCCGAGTCCTTCGCCGATCGCGTAGAAGCGCGCCGCCGCAGTGCCGAGCACGGCCTCGCGCTCGGCCGGCGCCAGGTGCTCGAGCACCCGCTGGCTCTCCCGCCACACCTTGGCGTAGTCGCCCGCGAGCGTGGCCACGGGCCAGTCGCTGCCGAACATCAGGCGGTCCGGCCCAAAGCACGCAAGGGCGTGGTCCACGTAGGGCCTCAGGTCGTCGGCGCTCCAGGTCGCCCAATCGGCCGCGGTGTTCAGGCCGGAGACCTTGGCCGTCACCTGCGGGTAGGCCGCGGCGCGGGCAAGCTGCCCGGCCCACGGCTCCATCCCGCCCTGGGCGATGGGGGGCTTCGCCAGGTGGTCGATCACCATCCGCAGGTCGGGCACGCGCTCGGCGAGGGCCGGCACGTGCACGAGGTGGTTGGGAAACACGGCGACCACGTCGAAGGGCACGCCGAACGAGGCGAGCACACGCAGCCCCTCGATCACGCGGTCGCGCACCACCCAGTCCGGGTCCGGCTCGTTGTGGATGAGGTGGCGCACCCCCTTGAACCTGGGGTGGCGGGTGAGGCGCTCGAGCGCCCGCCCCGCCGCCTCGGGCTCGTCCAGCGGCACCCAGCCCACGACGGCGCCGACCCACGGGTGGCGGTCGGCCACCTCGAGCATGTACTCGGTGTCCGCGGCGCTGTTCGCCGCCTGCACGAGCACGGTCCGGTCGATGCCCGCCGCCCGGATCTGCGGCTCGAGCTCCGGCGCCTCGAACGTACGGAAGATCGGGCCGTCCGCCGCCGTGAGCCACGGGTACTCGACGCGGCTCAGGTTCCAGAAGTGCTGATGGGCGTCCACCCGCATCCTCTCGCCTCCCTGTCGTCCTCGCGATCCGGCCCGCCCCCTACCCCACGTCGCAGGCGCGCCCCGGCTTGTACGGGAGCCAGTACTCCTCGTGCCCGAGCACCTCGGCCGCCGTCGGCCGGCCGCCGACGGTGGCCTCCGCCGCCGCCACCAGCCGCTCGCCGACCTCGGCGATGGTCGCCGTGCCCTCGATGACGCTGCCCGCGTCCACGTCGATGTTGTCGGCCATCCGCCGGCTGGTGTGCGGGTTGCCGCAGATCTTCAGCACGGGGGCGAGGGCGGAGCCGACGACGCTGCCGCGGCCGGTCGTGAACAGGAGCACCTGCGCGCCCGAGGCGAGAAGCGTGATGAGGCCGTCGTTGTCGTTTTCCTCGTAGTGGGACACGACGCTGCCGTCGACCTCGCCCACCTTGTGTAGAAGGGTGAGGCCGG
>JAKASY010000013.1 GCA_021817625.1 Bacillota bacterium
GGGGCGGTGCGGGCGGCGATGGCGGCGGCGCCCAGGGTGGCGCAATCTACGTATCCCAGGCCGCGCAGGCGCCGACGCAGAGCGGCCTCACGTACGGCGGCCAGAACGGCTCGTCGTCCGCCGCGAACCTTGCGAACGGCGGCCAGGCGGGTCCGGGCGGCCAGGGCGGCTACTCGAAGTGCCCGGTGCTCTTCCCAAGCGGCGGCGAGCAGTTCATCTGCACCTGGCAGACCGGCTCCGCCAAGCAGGCGCCGTCCCAGGGGCCGGGCGCGGCCGGCGCCGGCGCCGGCGCGGATGCCTTTACCGCCGGGCAGGCCAACACGCCGCTTGAGATCACCACGACCTCCCTGCCGGGAGGCGTCGCCGGCGGCTTCTACGTGGCCGAGCTGCAGGCCACCGACGGCGTCGCCCCCTACACCTGGTCGCTCGACGGCAGCTTGCCGCCGGGCCTCGGGCTCGATCCCACGACGGGCATCATCAGCGATACCGGCACCACGAGCGCGGGCATGTACTTCTTCGCCGTGACCGTGACCGACAGCGAGAACCCGGCCGAGACGGCGACAGCGAACCTGTCGATCGACATCGTGCCGGCCGCAGCCCAGAGCCTGACGGCAGGCTCCGTGGTGAGCGGCTCGAGCAACGCCTCGAGCCAGGGCGGAGGCGGCAGCGCCACGGCGGGCGGCGCCGGCTCGGACACGCCCGACACGGCCGCCACCGCGAGCGGCGGCACGGGCACGGTGGCGGTGACGGACTACACGGTCGACCCAGTTGGCGCACCGTCGTTTCAGTCGGCTGGGCAGTACTTCGACGTGGCCGTGTCGACGCCGACGCAGGGCGGCTTCTCGGACGTCACCGTCACACAGTGCGGCGCCGGCGCCGGCGACACCATCGAGTGGTCGCCGGACGGCAGCACGTGGCAGGCAGTGGCTCCCCAGTCCTTCGACGCAACCACAGGCTGCATCACGCTCGGCCCCTTCAACGCCTCCTCGAGCCCCACCCTGGCCCAGCTAACCGGCACGGTGTTCGGCGTGGCGGCGCCGACGGTCGCGGTCGTGGCAGGGGACAGCATGGCGTTTTCCCCGGCGACGATCGCCGCCCAGGGCTCCCTCCGCCCCGGCGACGCGGTGACGACCACGCTCTCGGTCGCGAACGGGCAGGGAGTGGCCATCGGCGGGGCCACGGTCTACCTCTCCCTATCCCCCTCGGCCGTGGGCAGCGCCGTGGCGGAGGGCGTGGGGCTGACGCAGACGCCCCAGCCGTTCACCGCGGACGGTAACGGACAGATCACCGTGACCTACACTGCCCCCCAGAACCTGCCGACGAGCGGCACCGATGCAATCTGGGCGCAGAGCGACCTGGGGTCGCCACCCGCCGTCAGCGCCAGCGCCGTCTACGACTTCACCCCACCTGTGCAGGTGCCGGCCTCCGTCACCCTGGCGGCATCGCCGACCCAGGTGGGCGCGGGCCAAAGCGCGACGGTGTCGGGCTACGTCTACGACAGCGGCGGGAGCCCGATCCAGAACGCCGTGGTCGACCTCTCCACGAGCGCGGGCGCGCTTGGCGCACTGCAGGTGACGACGCTGTCGGACGGCTCCTTCAGCGTCACCTGGACCGCGCCGTCGGCGGGCGGCGGGACGATCACGGCGTCGGTGGAAGGGGCACCCACGCAGGTGACGGCACAAGTCACCGTGGCCGGCGTCCAAAGCCCGTCGCCGACGCCACCCCCGACCACCATGGCACCCACGCTCTCGATTGCCCCCGCCTCGCTGGCACCGGCGCAGGCGGGTAGGCCCTACACAGTCAAGCTCGCGGCCTTGGGCGGCGTGGGCCCGTACCAATGGAGCGCGGCGGCCACCACCGTGCCCCCGGGCCTGAGCCTGAGCGGCGCGGGCGTCTTGTCGGGCACACCGACGGTGCCCGGGCGATACCTCCTGTCGGTCACCGTGACGGATGCCGACGGCGCTAGGGCGACCTCCGTCCTGGCGCTGGCGGTGCAGGCGCGGCCACTGGCGATCACGACGCGGGCGCTTCCCGGCGCGACCGTCGGCGTGCCCTATAGGGCCGTCCTGACTACGGCGAACGCCACGCCGCCCGAGACCTGGAGCATCCAGGGCGGGGCGCTACCGACGGGCGTCGCCCTGAACGCCGTGACGGGCGTCCTGTCCGGTACGCCGAAGGTCGCGGGACGGAGCTACTTCGACGTGGCGGTCACCGACGCCACCGGCGCGGTGGCCATCCGGGCCTACAGCGTCGACGTCGCTGCGCCCGCCCTTCGGGCCGGCGGCACGCTGCCCGCCGCCACGGCAGGCAGCACCTACGCCGCAAGCCTAGCTGCCGCCGGGGGCACGCCGCCCTACGACTGGCACGCCCTTGGCGCGCTTCCCCCCGGGCTGGCTCTCAACGCGGTCGAGGGCCTCGTCTATGGCGTGCCGACCCGGCCGGGCTCGTACCGGCTGCGGATCGAGGTCACCGACAGCTCCCGACCGCACCGGCGTGACACCGTCACGTACGCTCTCACTGTTGGCCCGGCCCAGTCGGTGGCGCTCACTTGGGCCGTCGGGCGCCCATCCGCCGCCCAGGGTGCACGCGCTGCACTGGTGCTACACCTCGTCAACCGGACCAGCCGCGCCCAATCGGTGCTGATCAGGGCCGCTGGCCTCACGCGCAACGGCGTACCTGCGACCGGAGCGGTCCGCTTCGGCGCGGCGGTGGCTGTGCACGTGGGCCCCCAGGCGGCAGAGGCGGCGACGCTATCCTACACGGTCGCCACGAACGCGCAGCCGGGCCTGTATGTGGTCACCCTCCTCATCGAGGTGCGGGGCACGGCGCCTTGGCGGGTGAATGTGCCGCTCACGGTGACGGCGCGCTAGGGCGCCGGGCGCGGGCTACTCGTAGAGGAGGTCGCCCAGCCGCCTGAGGGCCTCGACCCGCCGCCGGAAGTAGGTTCGGCGGGAGAGGTCGAGCTGCTCCGCCAGCTCCTCATGGGTGCCGGCGCGCTCGACGTCGTACCGGCGCAAGAGCTCCGCCAGCGGGGCGAAGCCCGTGACCTCCAGCTCTCGCAGGGCGTCCAGCGCCCAGGCGTCGAGGCGGCTCTCGGCCAGCCACGGGTACATCGCCCGGAAGTAGCGGAGGGGCGCGCTGCCCTCGCGGCGGTCGGCCCGGCCGACGAGGGACAGCGCCTCTCGGGCAGCCTTGCCGCGCTCCACCAGGGGTACGAGCGGCGTGGTGGCGGGAGAGGCGAGCGCCGTGAGCCAGTTCGCGTAGCCCAGCTCGTCGAGGTCCAGTATGTAGGCGTGCGCCGGCCGGTCCGGCGTGAGGCCGGGGAGAACGACCTCAAAGCCCGCCTGCCTGGAGAACTGCAAGAGCTCCAAGAGCTTCTCGAGGCCGGGCTCGGGCGTGACGAACAGGATCTTGCCGTACGGCGCAAACTCCCGGCACGTCTCCCGGACGATGGCAAAGAGGGCGGGGAGGGAGGGATCGCGGAGGGCCCCCTGGCAGCAGGCGAGGAGGCGGTGGTGCCAGGAACGCAGCGTCGGCTCCGGCAACGAGCCCAGGTACGCGCCGATCGCCGGATCGGCGAGAAGGGTCTCCTCCGTGTCCGGCCGCAGGGGCGCGGCGCAGCTGTAGCCGAGCACCTCGCCGCCCCGGCCGCGGGCGACCAGGAAGCCTTCGGGCACGCACTGGAACAGACGGCGCGTCCACATCGGTGCCTCGGCGGGCACCTCCGCCGTACCGTAAATGTGCCGAAGCGACGTGGTCCAGCAGTCGACGAGCTGGTCCAGGTCGGCCACCGTGGCGCCGCGTTCAAAGCGCCAGCCGAGCTGGTCCTCGTTCGCCGAGTGCAGCCACGAGTACCAGGCGGCGTCGGAGGCGAGATGGGAGATCTCACCCCAGGGCGACTCCTCGGCGGCGGCCGGGGGGCTGTAACGCGCCCGCTCCAGGTGGTGGTCGATGGCCCGGCGGCGCCATCGCCGCGCTCGCCACGGAGACTCCTTGTGCAGAGCCTGGCGCAGCTCGTCGCGTACCTCGTCATGCAGCGTCAGCCGTCCCGCTGCAGGCGTCACAACCGGCAGGGACACGAGCGCTTCCCAGGCCGCCCGTGTCTGGTCCCCGCCCACCATCCGGGTCAGCACCGCGGGGTCGAAGGTCCGGACCACCGACGCGGCGTCGACCAGCGTCCTCAGGGACGAGGACTCTGCCGCCCCCGCAAGCCGGTCCAGGAGCCGGGTTGCGAGGCGGGCGTCGGATGGCTCGGGCCAGGCGACCGGGCCGCTCGCCGTCTGCGCCTGCAGGAGCACGTCCGCGCACAGCCCGAGCAGAAGCGGGCGCCCACCCGAAACGGCGGCGGCACGCGCCCGCTGGGCTGGGGCGTGCACGCCGCGGAGGACGAGGTACTCCTCCGCCTCCCCTGGGCTGAGATCACCGAGCGCCAGGTCGCGGACGACCGCCCGCCAGTTCTCGTCGTCCGGCCAGAGGCGGAGCGCGTCCGCGCGGCTTGCGATCACGACGCACGAGCCGGGGCCCAGGCGGTACAACACCTCGGCCCTAAGCCAGCGGTCGAGGGCAGGCTGCGTATCGTAGGCATCGAGGCACAGCGCAAGGCCACCGGAGGCGGCCCGGCGATTGGCCGATTGGACAACTGCCGCCACCGTCGCCGCCCCTCCCCGGAGGGCGTATGCCAGCGCTTGGAGCAGGCTCTCCGGCGAGCCGTCGAGAACGCTGAGATCGACGAGCGCCACGGTGACGCCGCGCTCCGCGGCCTGGCGGGCCAACGTTCGCAGCAATGTCGACTTCCCCACCCCTGCGGGCCCGTGAAGGCAGGCCACGACGGGACCGTCTCGTGCAGAAAGAACCGCGGCGTGCAGCACGGCGAGCTCGCGATCACGGCCTACGAACAGGCGTGCCCGCATCGCCTCCACGGTCTCTCCGAGGGTGCGGGATCCGGCCGCAGGCATCAGGGTCGCACCCACGACGATGCGCAGCGGCAGGCACGCACCGGTTGCCTGGAGCGGCCGACCGGTCTGGAGAGGCCCTGGTTCGCAAGGCGCGTGCGCCGCGCCACGGCGACAGGCCCGCGGCCTCCCCGACGTTCTCGTCGGGAGCGGGCGGGCGTCCCGTGGCGCACATCTCCCACCGACCGCACCCCGGCGGCCGGCCCGCCCTGGCGCGCCGAGGTGTGTGTCCAGCGGTTCGGCGCTTGTCGCATCGGTCCGCCTCCCAAAGGTGGCAGCGGCATGGGCCAAGACAGCCAACGGGGTTCGACGCGTCAGCCCACGACGTGCGGCTTGTGAGGCGGCCGAAAGCGGCGGGGAGCCTGCAGCAACTATAGGCGCCGCTCTATTCGGAGAACTCGCGCGCAATCCTTCCGGTGACCCGCCACGACGTTGGCGCCTGGTCGCCCGCGCCGGACGGTAACCCGCGAATGCCGCGACAGGACGCGCACTGCCGGGTCAGCCGGGCCAACGCACGTGCAACGAAGGCGCAGATGGAGCGCACTACATGGTCGGCACCACTCGCGGCCCTCTCGCAGGCTACACCACAGGCACCGGGTCTGCGCGGAAGGGGAGCGCGAGCTGCCCCTGGGCCATGCCCTGTCGGTCGCAACAGCGAGCCTAACGGAACCAAACAGGCGCGAACGCCTTCGAATCCCCGCCGGTTGATCGGCACGGCCGAGGCGGTCCTTGCCGGGGAGGACGAGAGCGTTCACGGCAAGCCACCCCGCGCGGGCGCCTGGGCGTCCCAGTCGCCTACGACAAAGGACCTGTCGTACCCTACCCTGGCTCCAGCATGGGACAACCGGCACGTGGCTCTGGCGCGGTGCTCCCGGCCAAGCCGGTCAGGCACGCAGGCTTCGGTACAGGTCCTCGTAGCGGCCCACCACGCTGCCCGGCGAGAAGCGGCTAGCGCGGCGTCTAGCCGCCTCGGACATGGCGCGGTGCCGGTCAGGGTGGAGCATGCCGACGGCCGCGTCCGCCATGGCGTCCACCGCGTGCACGGGCAGGAGGCAGCCGCTCACGCCATCCTCGACGACCTCCGGCAGACCGCCCGCCACAGTCCCGAGCACGGGCACGCCCGCCGCCATGGCCTCGAGCGCGGCCAGGCCGAAGCCCTCGCCGGACGTCGGCAGGAGGAAGAGATCGGCGGCGGCGAGGACGGGGGCAAGGTCCCTGCGCGCGCCGAGAAAGCGCACCCGATCCGCCAGTCCCGCCTCGGCGAGGCGGCTCAGGCAGGCGCCGGCATCGGGCCCGTCGCCGCACAGGCTAAGGACGGCCGGCATGCGCCGCGCGACGCGGATGAACACCTCCGCGACGTCGAGGACATTCTTGACCGGCCGGAAGTTCGAGGCGTGCATGAGCACGGCCTCGCCGGCGGGCGCCAGGGCGGCGCGCATGCGCGCCCGCACTGCGGGCGCGATGTGGCGCATCTCGACGAAGTCGGGGATCACCACCACCTGCTCCAGCCCGAACGTCGCCAGCGCCCGCCCCCTGAGATACTCGGACACGGCCGTGACGGCGTCGGAGCGGCGCAGGCTGTTGGCCACGGCAGGGCGCAGGGCGGGGTCGGCGCCGGTCAGGGTCACGTCCGTGCCGTGAAGCGTGGTCACCACCGACGGCCGCACCGGCGCCGCCAGCTCCCGGGCCAGCACGGCCGCGGCCGCATGCGGCACGGCGTAGTGCACGTGGATGACGTCCAGGCGCTCGGCCGTGGCCACCTCGGCGATCTTGGTCGCCATCGCCAGATCGTACGGAGCGTGCGCGAAGAGCGGATAGCTGGGCACCTCGACGCGGTGGTGGACCATCCGCCCGGCCTCACCCTCGTTCAGGCGCGAGAGCGCAAACGGCTCCCCCGTGCTGACCAGGTGCACGGCATGGCCCCGCCGCACGAGGAAGCGGGACAGCTCGATCGCTACGGTGCTGCTGCCGCCAAGGGACGGGTAGAGCACCATGCCGATGCGAAGCGGGTCGACTCCCAGTGCAGACACCCCCGGTCCTTGCGCCACCCAGCATACCAGCCGGCGCAATCGGGCCTGGGCCCTGCCGTCGGGTTCGCCGGGCGGCCCCACGGCCGGCAGGCCGCACGTGGCCATGCCGCAGCACGGCCGGGACAGCGCCGTCGCCTTACCGGTCTGCCGATGGCTGGGTGCGCGCATCGCCTGGCTCAGGCGACGGCAGGACCACGCGTTCAAGCGCGCGCTGGAGGTCGTGCCGGACGAGGCTGTCCGTGACGGCGGCGTAGCGCATGGTCGTGTCAAGGCTTTGATGGCCGAGGAGCTTCTGCACCGTGACGATCGGCACGCCACCCGCCACGAGGCGGCTCGCGAAGGTGTGCCGGAGCTGGTGGATGCGCACCCGGCCGAGCCCGGTCGCCGCGCAGGCGCGGTGCCACACCCGGCGCACGGCGTCGTAGTTGTAGGGCACGAGCCGTGGCGCCTTGCCGCGGCCGAAGACGGGGCCGCTCACCCGCCGCGCCACCTGGTCGGGCAGGAAGCTCCACGACAGCGGCGCCACGAGCAGCGGGAGAACGCGCTCGCGCCGCCCCTTGCCGACGACCCGCACCCAGCTGTCTTCGGCCGCTTCCGCCAGGCGCAAGTCCTCGACGTGGAGATGGATGGCCTCCGAGATGCGCAGGCCGGTCTCGGCGACGAGTGTGAACAGCCGCCGCAGCGACAGGTCGTCGACCGCCGCGAGGAGGCAGAGGACCTGTTCCGCCGCCAGCGGCCGGGGCAGGTAATGCGGCCGGGCCACGGTCGGCACGGCTAGGCCGGGGTTGCGAGCGACCACGGCCTCGACCGCGAGGAACTGAAACATGGAGCGCATGCTGGCCCGATAGCGGGCGCGGGCGCTCGCCCCAACGTGAACACTGCCCAAGAAGGCGCGCAGGTCCGCCGCGGTCACCTTCTCGACGTCGAGCACGCCGCGCGCCGCCAGAAACCTCGCCAGGCGCCGGAGGTCGTAGCGGTAGCCGCGCAAAGTGCCGGCGCTCATCTCGCGCAGGGCGCAGGTCGTCAGAAAGTCCTCGATCGCGTCGGTCACGGTCACAGCCATCACCGCTGCCAGTATACCAAATACTGGCATGCCCCGACCGCTGTGCCGTCGCCGCGAGGCGCTTGGTCCCATCGTGCGCCGCCGAGCGAGGCAACGTGTGGGTCAGCGGGTCGGCGGCCGCGCTCCCGACCCGGCAGTCCCTGTATCCGGCAGGCCCGCCGGTCGGCCTAGGCGCGGGCCGGAAGCGACCCGGCCGCAGCCAGTCGTCTTCTGGCTTCGGCCAACACGTCGTGGGGCAGCGGCCCCTGGGCGACGGTGGCAAGGTTGGACTTCAGGTGCTCCACGCTCCGGGTGCCCACGATCGTGGTGTCCAGCGCCGGGTGCGAGATGGTGAAGCGCAGCATGAACGCGGTGCGGCTCATGCCGTCGAGGAGGTCGTCGAGCCCGGCGGTCTCCCAGTAGTCGCGCATGGCCTCGTTCGACACCATGTAGTAGCTGCGGCTCTGCCAGTCCTCCGGGATGCCGCGCGCCACGCCGCCTCGGACGATCACGCCGGCACCGGCCGCGGACGCCTGCGTCATGACGTCCTCGTGCTCGCGCTGCATGGCGGAGTACGGGATCTGGAAGGCGTCGAACACGTCCATCTCGATCTGCTCGCTGATGGTGGGAAGAATCGCCGACACGCCGATGGACCGGACCTTGCCCTCATCGCGCAGCTTGAGGACCTCGGCGAGCGCGCCGTCGGCGTCAAACTCCTCCCGGGCGAGGCTGCGGTGGAACTGGACGAGGTCCAGGTGATCGGTCTTGAGCATGCGCAGGCTATGCTCCACCCCCGCCCGGATGTTGGCGGCGGTGTGCACGTGCGGGGCGCCCATCGGCGAGCCGGGGACGCAGCCGCACTTGGAGGCCCAGCACGTACTCCGAGCGCCGGTGCGCCAGGAACCTGCCGATCAGCTCCTCGCTGCGCCCATAGTCGATCGACGTGTCGATGAAGTTGATGCCCTCGTCAAGAACAGCGTTGAGCAGTCGGCCCGCGTCCTCGTCGCCGATCTCCGGACCGGCCGGCGCACCACGCAGCTCCATGGCGCCGAAGCCCAGCGTGGTCACCTCGAGTCCGGTACGTCCGAGTGTGCGCCGCGGCATATCGGTCATCCTCGCACCTCCGGTAGACGTGTGCGTCGCTACGCGCGTGAAGCGCACCGCCCATGCTTCACGGGCACGAACGGGCGGAAGGTCAACTGCCGCCGTGTCCCGAGGGCGCACGGCGCACGCACGCAGACGCGCCGGATTCCAGTATGGGTGTCCCATCGGCCGGCTGCATAGCGAGGCGTGCGGGCTTGCGTCGCCCGCGTCCGAGCGGAGCAGGCGGCCCCCAGGAAAGGGAGGCTCCCGGCGCCTCTCCGACAGCCCCTTGACCCTGGAAACATCTTACCCTATGGTAATATCTCGGAGGTGTCCATTATGCCTGCGGTCATGCGCTCCATCGAGATCCAGGCCCCACCCAGCGCGGTCTGGCGGTGGCTCGCGACGCCGGACGCGCTGCGCCGGTGGCTCAGCCCGAACCTCGAGATCGACCTGCGCGTGGGCGGCTCCTATCGTCTGCGCGATGGCGAGTCCGAGACGTCGATCAGCGGCACGGTGCTGGAGATGGTGCCGGAGGGGGGCCTCGTCCTGTCATGGTTCGAGGAGGGCGGCGACTGGGTCCACCCCGCCCGCCTTCTCGTCACGCTTGCCCCCATCGCCGACGGCACCCGGGTCACGCTCTCCCATGACGGCTTCGCCGGCATCGGCAAGGCCAACTGGCCCGGCACGGTGCGGGCGTACGAGCGGGGCGCCGACCGCCATCAGGTGCTCCAGCGTCTGGCGGAGGTGGTGGCCGCCGGCGTTGCCTAGCGCCAGCGACGACCTGTTCCGGGCGCTCGCCGACCCCACGCGCCGTCGCATCCTCGATCTCCTGGCCGAGCGGGGCGAGCTGACCGTCGGGCAGCTCGCCGCGGAGTTCCCCGACCTCGTCGCGTCCGGCATCTCCAAGCACCTGATGAGCCTGCGGGCGGTGGGGCTGGTCACGGCTACGCGTCACGGCCGGCAGCGGCTGTACCGCATCCATGCCGATACCCTCGCGGCCGCCCTGGCGCCGTGGCTGAAGAGGTACGAGCCGTACTGGGCCGGCGCCCTGGAGAGGCTGCGCGACCTCGCCGAGGGGCGTGAGCCGCCGGGGTGAGCGACGCACGGCCGGGTCGGGCGACCCTGCCCGCCGGTCGGCTTGTCTGTCAGCGCCACAATCCGGGCCGGGCGAGCCCTGCGAGGAGCGGCCGGCCGCTGACCACCGGTTGCGCCTGCCATCGAGCGGGAAACATGGCCGGAGGACAGGCCGGGCACGAGGAGGCAACACCGTTCGTCATGCACGTCAGGTGCGAATCCGCTCGGATCCCACCGCGCGCCACGGACCCCACAGCGCGCCGCATGGGCTCAGGCGGTCCGGCAGCGCGCCATCTCTCACTCGACCCGCTGCAGGGCCGCGTCGACGGTGCGCCATGACCCGCGCAACCGTGCCGCCATCGGCGACGTGGTGCGCCGTGGGCTCGCATGAGGTGCACTGGAAGCTGCTCGACGGGCGAAGGCGGCCCGACGGCTCCTGGGAGACCATCTGCTACCGGTGTGAGGCCCGGGAAGTCATGCGACGCGATGGTGCAGAGAACCCCGTGAAGGGCATCGACCGGCCTTGAAGCTGGTCGATGCCGTGTTGGGGAGCGGCTGGGACCCTTGCCTCAGTCCATGCCCTGACCTCAGGCGGCCGGGTCCCGGTCGCTGTCTGCCGTGATGGGCACCGCCGGTGCAGACGATGGGCCCGATAGGCTCGCGAGCGTGCGCGCCGCGACCACGGCCCAGAACGACGCGAGCATCACGAAGAAGACGAGCGACATGATGCCCACCCAGGGCACCTTCAGCTCGCCCGACAGCATGTTCGTGCCGGCGGCGAAGACGCCCAGCGGAAAGGTCAGCGCCCACCAGCCCAGGTTGAAGGGAAGATCGCGGCGCACGTGGTGCAGCGTGAGAACGACTTACATAACGACTGGACAACATAGGACATGGCTCGCTATACTGGCTTTATGGATGCGTTTGTCAGTGTTGGTGAAGCAAGGCGACGATTGGGCGTGTCGGCGCGAACCCTACGACGATGGGAGGCCCGGGGACTCCTCGTTGCCGTCCGGGGCCCGGGAGGGATCCGACGATTCAGCACCGATTCTCTTGCCCGGCTTGCCGGAGTGCGAAGCGGGGGCCGTCGGGCGGTGGTCTATGCCCGGGTGTCCTCAATCAAGCAAAAGCGGGACGGCAACCTGGAGCGCCAACGTGAGCGCTTGCTGGAGGCGGCTCGTGCGCAAGGTTACCGAGTGATCGACGTGATCTCGGAACAGGCATCCGGGATCAACGAGAAACGGCGGGGGCTTCGCCGTCTCCTGGAGATGGGCAAGGCTGGCGAGATCGACGTGGTCTTCGTCGAATCCAAGGAGAGGCTGGCAAGATTCGGCTACTCCTACATCGAAACATTCCTGACGTCGTACGGTGTTCGCGTGGTCTGTCTGGAAGAAGCGCCGGGGGTTTCCTCTGAAGAGGAACTGATCAAGGATCTCGTCACCATCATCACCGTATTCTCCGCGCGGCTCTACGGGCGCCGCAGTCACGGGTTTCGCAAGAAGGTGACCGACGCGATCCGGACCCACCATACCCAGTCGGGAGGAGGGAATACGGGAGGTGGCTAAGTCTACCCGCACCCTCATACTCCCGCTCTGGGGTCCAAACTGCGTGA
>JAKASY010000014.1 GCA_021817625.1 Bacillota bacterium
CGATCGGAGTCGGCCACCAAGACACAATAAGTAGGGCTATGCGAACACGGTACCACACGATGTTGTGGTCGCCAAGCCCCCGGGACCCGCCGCTGACCACGCGCGATCTCCCCGCCCGGGCCGGGCTGCTCGACGGATGTGGGGGAGGCGGGCGCGGCACAGCAACAACTGGAATCCAACGGAGCGGGTACCTTAGTCCTCCACCACCCCTTAGGCACCGGCCACCAGCGCAACTGTGCACGGAGGCGGGCTATTCCCCTGTGCACGTCCTGTTCGCTTCATCGACCGTAAGCACTGCCATCTCAGCTATCGAGAACGGTGACACGCCCCCCGGCGAAGCCGTGGGGCGGCGCCCTCGCGCGAACGCTTGCTCAGGCCAGCGGCTCGTCCGCCGACGGCCCGTACGTGCTGGGCACGGGGATGTCGCACAGACGCAGGTACACGCCCAGCTGGGCGCGGTGGTGGATCATGTGGCTGAAGAAGAAGGTGCGCAGTGCGAGCGCTCTCGGCCCCGGACCGAACAGCACGTGGTCGCCGACGGTGAACGTCCAGTCGGCGTCGAGGTCGGCGTCGGAGGCAGACTCGAGGAGCGAGCGCACCTCGTGGAAAAGGGACTGGGCCGTCGGCACCAGGTCCGCCGCGGTGGCCGGACCGGGCGGGCCCGAGCGTCGCTGGGCCAGGTCGAAGGCAGTGGTCGTGAGGATGCTCGCGGCGATCCGCGGCAGGGTGGCGACGTGCACCGCGAGCCGTCCCATCGGGGTGGACTTCTCGTGCGGCGCCCACGCCCAGCGCTCGTCGGGCACGCGCTCGAGCGTGCGCAGCGTGCGCGACTCCTCCCCCTCCAGCTCCTCCAGCATCGCCTCTCGCACGCTGAGCGGCTTCGCCATGCTCACTTCCTCCTTGGCAAAACGCGTCTTCCGTTCCGGATGCCCTTCACCCAAACGGTATCATGAACGACGTCGACGCCATAGCGCCTTGCGCCAAGCGCGGCGGACAAGGAGGACCATGCCCGGTGCCCCACGCGAACAAGTGGATGATCCTCGCCGTCACCACGTTCGGCGCCTTCGTGGCCAACGTGGACGCCACGATCGTCGTCGTCGCGCTGCCCACGATGCTGCGGGGGCTGCATACGAACATCGTCACCCTGCTTTGGACGCTCACCGCGTACATGCTCGTGAGCACCGTCCTGCTCCTGCCGATCGGGCGGCTGTCCGACCTCGTGGGCCGGCGGCGCCTGTTCCTCGCCGGCTTCGTGCTCTTCGCCGTCGGCTCCGCCCTGTGCGGCGCGGCCCCGAGCGGCGGCGCCCTGATCGCCTTCCGCTGCGTTCAAGGCGTCGGCGGCGCGCTCGTGAGCGCCCTCGGCACCCCGATCATCACGGAGGCATTTGCGCCGAGCGAGCTTGGCACGGCGATGGGCCTCAACTCCCTCGCCTGGGTGATGGGCGCCGTGGTCGGCCCCGTCGTGGGCGGCGTGCTCGTCGCGACCTTGGGCTGGCGCTCGGTGTTCTACGTGGTCGTGCCGTTCGCCCTGGTCGCCGCCGCGGTCGGCAGCCGCGTCCTGCCGCACGGCCGCCCCGCCGGCCAGACCCGCTCCATGGATCTGCCCGGGGTCGCCGCCTTCACGGTCGCCCTCACCCTTCTGCTTCTCGTGGTGTCCGAGTCGGCGGCCTGGGGCATTGCCTCCGTCCGGAGCCTCGGGCTTCTCACGCTCGTCGCCGCCAGCGCCGTGTTCTTCGTCTCCTGGGAGCTTCGCGCCCGTGAGCCGCTCTTCGACCTGCGCCTGTTTGCGCGCCCCGTGTTCGCGGCCTCCCAGCTGGTCGTGGCCGCCACGAGCATCGGCTACTTCGGCATCACCTTCCTGCTCACGTTCTACCTCCAGGGCGGGCTCGGCCTGACGGCGCTCGCCACGGGCTTCCTGATGATCGCTATGGCGGCGCCCCAGGCCGTGACGAGCCCCCTGGGCGGTCGGCTCTCCGACCGCGTGGGCAGCCCCGTGCCCATGGTCGTGGGGATCATCGGCGTCGGCACCGGCATTCTCCTGCTCGGCAATCTCCCGACCACGCTCGTGGTCTGGGCGATCGTCCTTCCCCTCGCGCTGATCGCCGCCGCGATGGGCTTCTTCTGGCCGCCGCTCGTCTCACTCGTCATGAAGGCGGCGCCGCCGAGCCGCCTGGGTGCAGCCTCCGGCCTGTTCTTCACGTTCCGCAACATCGGCGTCTCGCTCTCCCTGACGCTCGCTCTCGCCTTGGCGGCCTCGAGCCTGCCGCCGGGCCTGGCCATGCAGATCTTCGTCGGCGTCGAGCACCACCCGACGGCCGCCCTCGACCACGCCCTCATCGTGGCCGTGCGTGGCGCCTTCCACTGGTTTGCCGCGGCACTCGCCCTGGCGCTCCTGTGCATGGTGCCGATCCTTCTGGCCCGTCGCCAGGGCAGGGGCGAGGGCTCCGTGGACGTCGCCTCGGAGGGGGCGGCGGGGCCGTGAGCGCCGGCAAGGGCCCCGTGGACGTCTGCGTCGTCGGCGGCGGCATCGTCGGCCTGGCGGTGGCTCGCGCCCTCCTCCTGGCCCGGCCGCGGTTGCGCCTGGTGCTGCTGGAGAAGGAGGCGGAGGTTGCCCGACACCAGACCGGTCACAACAGCGGCGTCATCCACTCCGGCCTCTACTACCGGCCCGGCAGCCTGCGCGCCGCCCTGTGCGTGCGCGGCGCCGAGGCCATGCGCGCGTATTGCGATGCGCACGGCGTCGTCCACCAGGAGGTGGGCAAGGTCGTCGTGGCGGTCGAGCCGCGCGAGATCCCGCGCGTGGACGAGCTCGAGCGGCGCGGGCGCCTGAACGGCGTGCCCGGCCTGCGGCGCCTGGACGGCGCACAGACGCGCGCGGTCGAGCCCGAGGTGCGTGCGCTCGCCGCCCTACACTCGCCCATGACCGGCATCGTCGACTACGGCGCCGTGGCCCGCGCCATCGCCCAGGAGGTGGGCGAGCTCGGCGGCAGCGTGCGCACGTCCGCCGCCTTGATGGCGAGCGCCCGCGACGGGGCGGGCCTGCGCCTTCTCACCACCGCGGGCGAGGTGGAGAGCCGGTTCGCCGTGAACTGCGCGGGCCTGCACGCGGACCGGGTGGCCCGCCTCCTGGGGACGCGACCGTCCGTGCGCATCCTGCCGTTTCGTGGCGAGTACCGCATGCTCGCGCCCGAGGCGGCGGCACGGGTGCGCGGCCTGATCTACCCGGTGCCCGATCCGGCCCTGCCGTTTCTCGGCGTTCACGTCACCCGCACCGTCCACGGCCACGTCGAGGCCGGCCCCAACGCCGTCTGGACGCTCGCGCGCGAGGGCTACAGACGCGGCGTGCCGCCGTGGCGAGACGCCTGGCAGGGCCTGTCGTACCCTGGCCTCTGGCGTCTAGGCCGTCGCCACGCGCGCCACGCCGTGTTCGAGTACCGACGCTCCCTGAGCCCGCGCCTGTTCGCGGCCTCCGTGGCCGCCCTCCTGCCCGGCGTGGCCGAAGGCGACCTGCGCCCCGGCCCGTCCGGCGTGCGCGCCCAGGCGGTGACGTCCGCCGGGGAGCTCGTGGACGACTTCGTGCTCGCCCCGGGCGAGCGCTCGTTGAGCGTCCTCAACGCGCCCTCGCCGGCGGCGACCGCCTCGCTCGCGATCGGCGAGCACGTGGCGAGCGAGGTCTTACGGGCCCTTGGCGCCTGAGGCTGCCGGGGCGGGCGCAGACCAGAGGACGATGCGCCACGGGGCGTAGGCGCCAGGCGTCAGGGTGGTCGTCACCGTGGCGGACGCTGCGCCCGCCGCCACCTCGTAGGCGCTGCCGGGTGGTGGGGCTTGGCCCGGCAGCTGCCATGTGGCGAGGGGCTTGCCAGGGGCCTGGGTGCTCCCGGCCCATGGCGCGCTGCGGTTCCACGCGGGAACGGCGGCGGCGAACAGCACCCGGCCGGGCGGGGCCTGGAGATGGAGCACGAGCCGCGTGCCGTAGTCGCCGTAGTTGCCCGTGCGCAGGACCGCTCCGTCGTGCCAGATCGCCAGCGCGGGCGCGTGGCCCGGCGCGTCGAGGGCGTCGACGCCCGGCTCCATCTCGCCCGGCAGCGGGTCGGCGGCGGCGGTGAAGGGGGCGCCGCCCGCGGTCGTCACCTCGCCGCTCAGGCAGACGCTCGGCGGGCAGAGGGCCCCTGCGTCGGCGCCGTGCGGGGCGGGCGCGTCGTTGTCGAGGTCGTAGGCCCAGGCGCCCGTCACCGGCGCGCGCAGGGTTGCGGAGCCGATCGCGTGGGGTACGGTGGCGCGCACCACGCCGGTACGGCCCGGCGGCAGCGGGCCCCCCACAGGGCTCTGCGGGCCAGGGCCGACGAAGAGCGAGAGCGCGTAGGGTACCTTGCCTCCGTCCGCGCCGGCGACCTCGATCGGCCACCACAGGCAGAACACCTGGCCCGGCCCGACGCGCCACACAGCCGTGGCCGCGCCGCCGGGCGCCACGGACTGGGGCGGGCCGAAGGCAGGGGGCGAGGGTGTGGCCAGGGCTCGGGCGACCGACTCGCCGACGCCCATCGTGCCCGGGAGCGCCGCGCGCGCGGCGGTGCCCTGGGGCGAGTACCGCACGACCATCGCCTGGCGGCCGAGCGACCGCAGGGTGAACCACAGCGAGAGCGGGCGAGCGGTGGCGTTTCGCAGGTAGGCGAACAGCCAGACGCTCTGGCCGAGGTCCGGCGAGCGGTCGGCGTACAGGAGGTGGGCCTCTGCGGCTCCCCCGGCCGCGCCGCGCAGGAGGGCGCCCGTGATCACCTCCGGGCTGTCCGCGACGACCAGGGTGGGGCCGCTCCAGGTCACGGCGGGCGCGCCGCTCCCCGTGTTGACGAGAAGCCACGGCCCAGCCGGCGGCCGAACCGCGGGCGGCGCCGTCGGCAGGCTCGCGCCGGCGCGCGCCGTGCCGGCCCACGCCGGTGCGCCGACCGCCGCGGCCGCGACCAGCGCCCCGAGCGATGCCCATACCGCGGCTCGGCCGATGCCCGCTCCCTCCCCCGCACGGTGCCGGACGGCGCTCGCCCCGAAAGGGACGGTCCCCGCGCCGACGAACTTCGACCGCATGCGTAGACTCGCCTTTGCGGCCCTGACCTCGCTGCTGCTCCTGACCGTCGCCGCCCTCGCGCCGGAACGCGCGCCGGCGGCCGCATCGGGCGCGCCCCTGCCCGCGCTCGCGCCGGGGCACGCCTCCTGCCCGGCCGCGGCCGGACCGCTCGCGGTGCGGGGGGATCGCTCGGGCTACGGCGTCCAGAGCGCCGCCGCGCCGCCTGTCCTGCTTTCGCCTGGCCTCGTGGCCTACCTGCAGAGCGTTCGCCGCCCGGTACCCCACGTCGCTGCCCTAACGGTGGCCACCACCGCCGGCAGCGTCGTGTGGCGCAGCCCGCTGGCGCCGGGCGCGCTGCCCGGCGGCCTCGCGGCGCTCGGCGGCGGACTGGCGCTCGCCGTGCGCGACCGCGCCGGCGTCGAGGTCGAGGTGCTCGATGCCGCGCACGGGACCTTGCGCACGAGCGCACGCATCGCCTGGTCCAGCGGGGGATGGGCGCCCGCGCTCACGGCGGACGGCAGGGGCGGCCTCATCGCCTCCGGCCCGACCGCCAGCCTGCCCGCCGCGCTCTCCGGCCTGGGCACGGCCGCGCCGCCGCTCGTCGACCTCGGCCCGTCCCTCGGCGTGCGCTGGCGCGTGCCGGGCGTCGGCGATCTCGTGGCCGTCGGAGCGGGGGTGGCGGTCGCGGGCAGGCGTGCGGGCGCGGGCGGGCGGCTCGTGCGCCTCACCGGCGTGTCCGTGGCGACGGGCCGGGCGCTTTGGGCTCGCAAGCTCACGCTTCCGGCCGTACCCGTGACGGCCTCCTTTGGCGTGGACAGGGGCATTCTGGTGTGGGCCGCGACGTGGCCGGGGGGCGGCCAGGCCATGGCGCTCGCCCTCGCCTCGGGCGCAGCGCTATGGCGCATGCCGACTGCGCAGGCGGACTGGATCGCGGCGGGTGGCGCCGCCGTGGCCGGACCGTCGCCCTGGCAGGCCCCGACAGCGCTGACGGCCCGGAACCTCCGCACGGGCGCCGTCCTGTGGCGGGGTCCAGCCGCGACGCCCGTGGTCTCGCTCAACGGTCGCATCCTCGCGCTCGCGCTCGACCGGGCCGCGCTCACCTGGCTGTGGCTCACACCACCCGCGTCGAAGGGCGGCGTGGCCGCCGCCGCCGCGCCGGCGGGAGCGGCCGCGAGCGCGCCGCTCCCGCCCGTGGCCGTCTACTGCGATGCCGGGCCCGGCGCAGGCGCCGTCTTGCTGGCGCCGTCGCGAGGCGGCGTCCTGTGGGCGGTCGGCGCGGGCTAGATGTTGATGATGCTGGCCGCCTGCAGGATGGCCATGTGCAGGCGCCAGCCGCCGACCTCGGCCAGGACCAGCTCCCGCTTCAGCAGGTCGTCGAGGGCGCGCTGCCACTCGGGCTCGCTCTTCGGCAGGCCCGGCGCGCCGCCGCCGTCGGGCTTGACGCTCTCCGACGCCTGGCGTGCCGTGAAGGGCTCCGTGCCGAAGTGCTCGTGCAGGTGACGAAGGAGGTCCTTGTCGTGCTCGTCCATGGCTTTCCACCTCCGGCGGAGGGGCGGCGCCCGGGCGCCCGGCCCTCTACCCTGAGGCTACCACGGCCGCGCGCGTCGAATCCCCTGCCGTGTGTCCCACCCGCGCCGCGCCCTCGGTCCGAAGCGGCCTACGCACGGGGCAGGCGCGGGTGAGCCGACGGCTCGTGCTCGCGCTGGACGTCGGCACCTCCTCGGTGCGCGCCCTATTGGTGTCGCCGGCGAGCGGCCGCGTCCTCTTCCGGGTGCGCGCCGAGGCGGGGCGGGACGGCTTCGCCCGAGTCGACGCGGACACGCTGTGGGCCGACGTGGTGCGCGTCCTGGACGCCGCGGAAGCCCGTCTTGCCGCGCTCGACGCGGCGCCGCTCGGGTGCGGCGTCTCGGTGTTCTGGCACAGCGCCCTGCTCGCCGACCGGGACGGCCGGCCCCTCGGCCCGGTCCACCTGTGGAGCGACACCGACCCGCGCTTTGCCCGCTCCGCCGCGGACCTGCGGGCGCGCGTGGACGCCGAGCGCACGCGCCTGGCCGCTGGCGCGCCCATCCACCCGAGCTTCCCCGCCGGCAAGGCGCTGGCCCTCCTGGCCGATGCGGGGAGCGCCGGGCGGGGGCGCGTCCGCCTTCTCGGCTTCGAGGACCTCCTCGCCCTGCGCCTCTTCGGCCGGCTGGAGAAGAGCCTGTCCATGGCCAGCGCCACGGGCCTGTGGGACGGCGCGCGCGGCGACTGGCACGCGGCCGTCCTCGACGCCCTGGGCCTGAGCCCGACAGCCCTGGCGGCGGTGGAGACGGAGACTGGCGAGCCGCGCCTCCTCGCCGGGGAAGCGCGCAGGCGCTGGCCGCGCCTGGCGCGGGCGCCCTGGCGCCTGCCGCGCGGCGACGGCGCCCTGAGCAACGCCGGTCTTCACGCCTCGGGCGACGTCGCCGGCCTGACCGTCGGCACCTCGTCCGCGCTGCGCCTCCTGGACCGGCCGCTGCCGGCGGGCGGCGTGCTCCCCCGAGCGCTGTTCCGCTACCTCCTGGACCCAGGCCGGCCGGTCGTTGGAGGGGCGCTCTCCCAGGGAGGAAACCTCATCGCCCACATAGCCGCCCTCGCGGGCGTGCGCCCGGCCGCGGTGGACGCGGAGGCGGCCGCGCCCCCACTGGGGGCCCATGGCGTCGTCGTCATGCCCGGGCTGTGGGGGGAGCGCAGCCCCGACTGGCCGGACAGCGGCTGCGGCGGCGTCGTGGGCCTCCGGGCGGATACACCGCCCGCCGCCATCGTACGCGCCGCGATGGACAGCGTGGGTGCGGGCCTCGCTGCGGTCGCCGACGCCCTTGACGAGGCGTACGGGCGGCCGTTCGTGCGGCGCGTGCGCGCCGGCGGCCGCGCCCTGGCGCGGTCGACCGCGCTCGCCCAGGTCGCGGCGGACGCCATCGGGCTGCCTTTGGACGTTGCCCTCGGGGCGGAGGAGTCGTCGGCGCTCGGGGCGGCGGCCCTGGCTGCGGCCGGGGACGGCGGGATGGCTCTCGCGCCCGCTCGCGCGGTGGCCACGTTCGAGCCGCGTGCGGGCGGGCGCGAGGCGTACCGGGCGCTCGGGCGCCGCCTTGCTGCCCTCCGTGCCGTGGCGCAGGCCGAGGACGAGGCCGGCGAAGTGGCGGGGCGGGCGCGGTAGGCTCCCGGCCGCGGCCATCGTGGTGCATGATGGAAGCGACGGGCCGGACGGCCCGGTTTGCGCGGGAGGGATGTGCATGGACGTCGACCAAGGCGTCGCGGCCGCCCGGGCCGAACGCGCCGCTGCGCCGTTTCCCGGTCCCCCCGCCGGCCGGGCGGTCACCCTCTGGTGGCTGGGCCAGAGCGGTTTCGTGCTCTCCGGCCCCACGGGTCGCGTGGCGATCGATCCCTACCTGTCGCCCAGGGAGAGCCGCACGGTCGCGCCTGCCTGCGCGCCGGAGGCTCTCCGCGGCCTCGACGCCGTGCTCGTGACGCACGAGCACATCGACCACATGGACCTGCCCACCCTGGCGCGCATCGGTGCGGGCGCCGACGGGCCGGCCATCGTCGTGCCGGCGCCCGTGGCCGACCAGGCGGTGGCCGCAGGCGTGCGCCCCGAGCGCGTGGTGCGGGCCCAGCCCGGCGACCACCTGCGCTTCGGGGAGGCCGGCGCCGTGGAGGTGTGGCCGCTCCCGGCCCGCCACGGCCTGCACTCGCCGCCGGCGCGCTACGACTTTGGCCACGAGGAGAGCGGCGGACTCTTCCGCTACCTCGGCTACGTGGTGGCGATCGGCGGCATGACCCTCTTCCACAGCGGCGACGCCCTGATCTACGACGACCTCGCCGAGCGCCTGCGCGCGCACGGCGTCCAGGTGGGCCTTCTGCCGATCAACGGGCGCGACCACCATCGCGAGCGACGCGACATCGTGGGCAACATGACCGAGCGGGAGGCGGCGGACCTGGCGGCGGAGGCGGGGATGGAGACGCTCGTGCCGATGCACTACGAGATGTTCGCCCATAACCCCGGCGAGCCCGGGCGCCTGGTCGAGTACGTTCGCCGGGCCCACCCCGAGCTCACGGTGGTGGTGCCCACGCACATGCGCGGCGTCACGCTCCTGCCGGTGCAGGCATGGCGCGGAGAGGGGGAGGACGCATGAGTTGGGCGCTGGACCTGGTCGACACGCCGGCCCTGGTGACGGATATGGACGTCGTAGCGGAAAACCTTCGGCGCATGCAGGCCGATGCGGACCGCGCAGGTCTTCACATGTGGCCGCACACGAAGACGCACAAGCTGCCGTCCCTGGCCGAGCGCCAGCTGGCGCTGGGCGCGGCCGGGATCACGGTATCCAAGCTCGGCGAGGCCGAGGTGATGGCGGACAGCGGCCTGGGACCCATCCTCCTCCACTATCCGCCCGTCGGCGAGGCCAAGGTGCGGCGCCTCGCCGCCCTGCTTGAGCGCGGCGTCAAGATGCGCGTCGCCCTCGACAGCCCCGAGGCGGCGGACGCGTGCGCGCGCGCCGCGGCGATGGCGGACGCGGAGGTCGAGGTGCTGGTCGAGGTCGACACGGGCCTTCACCGCGTCGGTCGGCCGCCGGGGCCCGAGGTCCTTGCCGTGGCGCGCCACGTGGCGGCCCAGCCGGGCCTGCGCTACCGCGGCCTGACCTCTTACGCCGGCCACATCTCCGACTTTCCGGACGAGGCCGGCCGTATGGCCGTGATCACCACGGAGAACGAGATCCTCGCGGCGGAGCGCGAGCGCCTCGGCCGCGCGGGCCTGGCGCCCGAGGTGGTGAGCGTCGGCGGCACCCACCACGGTGCGCGCATGGCCGCCATCTCCGGCGCGACGGACATCCGACCGGGCACCTACGTGTACAACGACCGCAACACGCTCCTCGCCGGCTCCTGCCGCGAGCAGGACCTGGCGGCGGCCGTGCTCGTCACCGTGGTGAGCGCGAACGAGGGCTGGGCCGTGGTGGACGGCGGCAGCAAGACGTTCTCCAAGGATCCCTCGCCGGCCGGCGGCTTCGGCCTCGTGCGGGGGCGCCCGGAGCTCTCCCTGGAGCGAATGAACGAGGAGCACGGGGTGCTGACCTGGCCCGCCGGCGCCCGCCCGCTGACGGTGGGGGAGCGCGTGTTCATCGTCCCGAACCACATCTGCGCCACGGTCAACCTGCACGACCGCGTGGCCCAGGCGCGCGGCGGGCGCGTGGAGCGCTGGGTCGCGGTGGCCGGGCGCGGCCGCCTGCAGTAGGTCCGGGCGGCTGCGGCGCGCGCAACAGGAGCGAGGAGGAAGATGAGCATGGCCAAGAAGAGCGTCCACACCGACGAGGCGCCGCGTCCCGGCGGTGCGTACTCGCAGGCGATCGTCGTCGGGTCGCTCGTGTTCACGAGCGGCATCACGCCCGTGGACCCCGCCACCGGCAAGGTGGTCGAGGGCGACGTCGGCGTTCAGACCGAGCGCGTCCTGCGAAACCTCGACGCCATTCTGAAGGCGGCGGGCTCCGGTCTCGAGCACGCGGTCAAGGCCACGGTCCACCTGCAGAACCTGGGCGACTTCCCGACCTTCAACGAGGCGTACGCCCGCCTCATGCCCGATCCCAAGCCGGTGCGCACGACCGTGGGGTCCGACCTGCGCGGTGTCCTCGTGGAGATCGACCTCGTGGCGGAGATCCCCGGAGCGTAGCCCCCCGGTCAGACGCCCACGGTGAGGTCGCGCACGAGGACCACGCGGTCGACGCCGGGCCCCGAATAGTCGCGCACCACGGGCGTTGTACCCTCGCCGTCGCCGACAGCGTGAAAGCCCAGGCGCTCGTGGAAGGCGATCGAGGCCGCGTTGTGCGGGCTCGTGATCGCCTTGGCCCGGCGCGCGCCGCGCGAGCGCCCGACTTCGAGGAAATGCTCGTACAGGCGGCGCCCGAGACCCTGGCCGCGGTGGGCGTGGCGCACGGCGACGAGATGGACGTAGGCCGTGGGCGAGGCCGTGGCCAGGACGCCGAACAGGTAGGCGGCCACGCGCTCGCCGTCGCGGATGACGAACGCCGTGTCGCCGAACTCGAACACGAACATCGGGTGGAGCAGGCGCGGCGTGCGGCCAGCCTCCCAGAAGTCGTCATTGTCGCGGACGATCTCGTCGAAGCCCTGCTTGGTGCAGCGCTCGAGCGGCGCCTGTGCGAGGCTCACATCCCGTCCTCCTTGGCTGCGGCCCCGGCAGGCGGGGCCAAGTGCGCACGGATGCGCGCGGCGAGGCGCGCCTGCTCCGCAGCGTCCAGGCGGTACACGCCGTGCTCGGCCGCGAGGGCGTGGAGCTGCTGGCGCTCGTACGGGACGCCTGGCGGCAGCGACGCCACGTGCCAGTGCAGGTGGCGGTTGCCCTGCTGGCTCCCGAGAGACGCGAGGTAGAGGCGCTCGGTCGGCACCGCCCGCTCCACGGCGCGGCCGACGGCGTGGACCACCGCCATGAGGCGCTG